>JAUYHT010000001.1 GCA_030688545.1 Candidatus Diapherotrites archaeon
CCTTGACCCGTGGCCCGCAGCCCAATGGTCCTCCCCGGCGAAAATCTTCCGGGGGGAGGCGTTTATCATGTAGGGTTTAGAGCTTTTTGATGGGCTTCCGGGGTTTGGAGGGGGGATACATGTCCCGCAGGGCCTCGCGTTCCACTTTTTGACGAATGGAAGATGAGGAACCTTTTTTCTTTTTCTTGGAGGGATCGGGAGAATAGAGGATGTTGGCCATCAAAGAAATAATGCAATAGGAGTTAATTAAGGTGCGGGGCGGTCCTTGTTTTTAACGGTTTGGCGGGGGGATGAGGTATGCTTACTACTCAAAGCAGGGGGGAAAATACCCTTGCTGTAAAAGCCCCCCAGGTTTCCCCATTATATCAGAAAGAGCTCGAGCGCCAGCAATACCGATTAGTGGGGAATCATTCCGCGGTGAAAGTGTGCGGGTGGACCAAGAACATGCTGCGCGGGGAGGGGGGGTGTTACAAATTCAAGTTCTATGGAATCCGCTCCCATCAATGCATGCAGATGACCCCTAATATGAGTTGTGCCAATCGGTGTTCCTTCTGCTGGCGGGGATACAAAGCCCCGGTTTCGGATGAATGGAAATGGGAGATTGACGATCCAGATAAGATCATTGATGAGAGTTTAGCAGCCCACCATAAATTGTTAGCGGGGTTTGGGGGGAATGAGAAAGTGGCTCCGCCGATGTATGCGCAAAGCCACCACGTGGGACACGTGGCATTGAGCTTGACGGGGGAACCCATTGCGTACCCCAGGATTAATGAGTTATGCGAAAAATTTCATCAGAGGAACATATCCACGTTCATCGTGACGAATGCCCAATACCCGGAAGCCATCCGGCAATTGAAAACAGTGACCCAACTCTATTTGAGTTTGGATGCCCCTAATCCGGATATACTGAAAGTATTAGATGTCCCCTTGTTCCAAAATTATTGGGAGCGATATACCCAAAGCATCCGGAATGCGGGGGAAAAAAAATTTCGGAAATGCGCACGGTTGACAATGGTGAAAGGAATCAATGATGCGCACCCCGAGAAGTATGCGGAGCTAATTCGTATGGGTGATTTTGATTTTGTGGAAGTGAAAGGGTATATGCATGTGGGGGAATCGCGGGAGCGGTTGTCCCGGGATCGCATGCCCACCTTCGAGGAGGTCAAAGCTTTCGGGTTGGGGGTGTTATCCCATCTGGGGGACACCTATACGTTCGCCAGCGAGCACGTGCCCAGCGATGTCATTTTGTTGGCCAAGACCAAATACCATGGGAAAACGTGGATTGATTTCGATAAATTCTTCGCGTGCGTGAATGATATTCCATCCCCTCCCAACTTGGAAGCAGATAGGTATTCCAAGGGCGTGGAGGTAGTGAAAGAAAGCCCCCGCGATGTGGGGGTCGTGCAGTGAGGAAAAGGGTTCATTTCTTTTTACGCACGGTGGGTGCACGGCGGGTGTTCCACCATTGCCGGGCCTTTTTCCCCCCACCAGGGAGATCACCAGCGCATACGAAACAAGGAAAACCAATACCCCCTTTCGCCGGCTCTTGAGAAAGGCCTTCATGCGATCCCCCCGGGAGTATTTGCAATGGATATTGCGGGGATGGGGGGCGGTATGTGGTAATATGCTCTAATTACTGCACATGCGACGGAGACCCTTTTCCCACACCTCCCGGTAGTGAGAATCAATTTTGCGCGGAAGAGAACTCATCCGGACCATCGACTAACACAAATCCCCCCAGCGGATAAGGGTTTTATTTAGCTAACAAATAGAATCGTTCCCAAACCTTGGCATGGAGGCCCCCGTGGAAATGGAATTCCCTGGATCGCGTGGTGGCACGAAGACGGGTTCGGCGGGCGGGGTATTGCGTGAGAATTTCCCCAATAGGCTTTTTAGTGTGCAGGAGAATACGCACGATCCGCGGGTCCGTCTTATCCAGGTCGATGATGGCGCGCCCGCGCAAAATGGTTTTGCCATCGAGATCAAATCGGATTTGGCGGATGAGGTTGTTATCTCGAGTGACCCGTTGTTCGAGGAAAAATGTGGTCTTGGGAAAAGAGGTTCTCACGAATCGGGTCGCGCCGAGGGGATTTTTCAATAGGGGGGCAAACCAGCGAGGGGTCATAGGGATTAACCCGTGAAAAGAGGTTATAAATGCGGGGTGTATTATTTTTCCATGAGTGATGAGAATGCAACCCCCAAGAAGGGAAAATGGAAAAAGAGAGCGGGGTGGGCCGTCGTGCTATTTGTATTAGGGTTAGTGGTGGGGTCATGGATGTATCCGATGGCTGAACCCTATATCAACCCCAACCGAGCCAATATGATTGAGCAGATTCGGACGATGGAAACGCAGAATAGATTGTTGAAAGGCCAAGTGGATTGTCTGGTGGACCATCTCCGGCAGGGAAAAGCGGATACGGCATTGGAAGTTTGCACCTGAAAAATTTTCCGTATGATTTTAAGACGCACGCCTGAAGAAGGCGAGTATGCAAATGGCGTGGGGGTTACTTTTTGTCATCGTCTTCCTGAGTGGGTGCGTGGACTACCAGCTCACGGGAGCGGAAATAGAATTGTGTTTGGCGAGCACCGAAACACATGTGACGCACATCCCATGGTGTGATGATCAGAAGACCTGCACGGCCGCCTGGGAAAAAGCATCGGGGGGAAATGGAACATTTTCCCCAGCCACCTTACGAGCTGAAAAATCGGTGATTGAATCTTGGATTTTCGCCAATCGCGCGCGGGATGAACTAGAAAAGACCGGACGCGCGTGCGCGGCGGGAAAGGCAGAGGAAGCCTATACCCAGGGGGTGGTAGGCGCCCATCACTTGAAGAAAGCATTGTATGAAGTGGAGCAAGCCCAATTGGCCGCATTGGATGCCTTACGAGAAGTGATTGAAGATGCGCATACATTAGGACTAGAGGAGGTGCGGGATTCGGAAGCCTTCCAGGCGTACGCGGAAGCCCTTACGATGTGGCAGGATATCCAAACCGGCTCAGCTTCGGGGGAAGTGGGTCGGTTGTGGAAGGAAAACAATGCCTATTTGGAAGATATTGGGGAAGCCATTCAAGGGAGCCGCGTGGAATCCTATGCGGTGAATCAGGCCTCCGCCTTTTCATGGTTCGAGACCGCACTTAAAAGGAGTGACGAATCGGCCGCCAAGCAGGTGTTGCGTTTTTCGTCGGTGTGGCAGAGTTTATTGAGTGCGGTGGTGCAGGGGTATGACGCCACGCGCCTCTTTTCCCTGGTGGGGAAGTTGGAGGCGGACGAGATGATGGAGCGCGTGGAGAATGGGGTGGGGTTGGATCGGGGGATTGTACCCCGGATGCTGCATACCGTGGAACGCGTGCGAACGGGAGTGGAGGGGTTGGAAGCGGATGAGATTCAGATGGAAACGACAATACGGGAGCGTATCCAATTACTCCAGGGGGAATGGGAAATAGTGAAGGAGGATTGGCGCGCATGGGAAAAAATAGGGGAATCGTTGCGCACGTGGACTGGGGCCACTTTGGGGGGACGGGATGAGAGCTCATCAGATGGGTTTCCGGGGAGCGCGTTGCTGGAACGCCATGGAATTTTGCGCCTGGAACGAATGGGAAACACTCTTCCCCTAGGGAAGAGGGTGGTTCGGTGGCGGACATTTGCGCGCGAGGTGGAGGCGGCAGCGGAAAAAATAGAGGGTGAGAGGGAACGCTTGCAAGAGGTTGGCCATGCGTGTGTAGCGCTGGCCGATGAGTGGCGGGAAAATGAAATAGTGGGGGTGCAGGAGGCAGCTGAAGAGGTATTGAGCGAGGATTCGAAACAATTGGTTGATTCTTGCGAAAGATTGCTAGTGGTCCTCGCGGCTGAGGCGAACCAGTTGGTTGATCTAAGGGAAGAGGACCCATTGGTGGAATGTAATGAACGGGTCGTGCGCTATGCTAACGCCCTGGGCGATGATACGTCTGCTTTTACGGTTGAGTTATGGTGGCAGGCCTATCCTGAATCCGAGCTCGCGGTGGCCGCCTGCCAGAGCCGGTTGGCGCATTACATGGGGTTGTATGAGTCGGATGCTGTGGTGCAGGAATGGATGATGATACGAAAGGAATTGAGAACGTATGCGGAGATGCTATCTTTCATCGTCATGACGCGACCGGAAGTAGGGGAAGAAGGGAATGCGCGGGAATGGATGGCTAAGATGGCCCAATTTTTGGATGACTCTCCCCAGGATATTATTTCTCTCGACATCGTGGCGAAGAAAAATAGGGAAGGAAGGGATATGCGTGGTGAGTTAGACTCGGCCATGCAAAAGATGTGGCAAGCCCACGCGGAACGGTCGCATTGGAAACTTTTATCGGGGGTCCGACTATCCCACCCAAGGGAAAAAGTAGATTGGGAATGGAAAGTAACTAACCCCTTCGGGGAAATGGTGGTGAAAGAATGGGTGGCGCGAGTGGACAAACCGGGGTTTATCACATTGAACAGCACCGGTTTTTTGGAGGACGGGGGGAAACTTTTGATTCCCATCCGGGAGGTGGGAAAAGATGGTATTATCCTGCGGGGTACGAGCGATGGAACATTTATCCGGAGTGAAAAAGAGGAACGCGTGGTCGAAGTGGTGGGGGAAGATGTGGGGGTGATTCAACACATGACCTGGGATGGATCCTACTTCCCGGTTTCCATCGCTTTGGGGTGGGAGGTTTCTCATCCCAAAGCAGTATTCCTGAGTGCGCGGAATGGAAAAGGGAATGTGGAGGCGCTCCTGGAACAAGGGGAGATGGTTCTGCGGATGAATGTGGAGGATGAACAGGACTTTTTGGAGATATCCTACATCATTCGTGGGGGGTTGCCCCATGAAACTCGACTCGTGGAACAACGCACCCATTTGGGGCAGGTGTTCAGCACATATGAATGGCACGTCAAGAATACGGCGCATCTCGCGGTGGCCACGGATATTCCCACGAGTATTCAAGCCGAACCCCTGTTCACGAGTGCCGTGCGCGTGGATGAGGGGGGACGCGAGGTGGCATATATGGTTGATCGGGGAAATCAGGTCATCCTGGAAATGGTCGCATTGGCCCCTGGGGGAGAACGGACGTTTAACATCACGATTGTCGCTCCGGAAGATTTGGGGGTGTGGAGGGCTAATATCCAATCACTTTTGGATGAATTGGATTTGTTGGAAGGGAAACTAGGTGAGAGAAAGAAGTGGGAGGTGGATGCCTTGCGCCAGGATCTTTTGAAATTGTTGGCGGGGGAAGATCGGCAGAAGATCGCCGCGGCCCTCCCAGGTATTCGAAAGCGTTTAGATACCTTGTGGGCTGACCATCAGGCGGAGGAAAAGGAATTTGAATATGTCTGGCGGGAGTTTGAGGACAAGCCAACCGCGACACTCGAACCTGAACGGTTGGCCGCGTGGCGCGCGGCCATGCAAACCGCCATCCGTGAGAGGGATTTGACCCGAGCGAAAGAAATCGTGGAGGAGGTGGATTTGGCGGTAAAGGTTGTTGATTCCCCAACCATGGAAGAGGAATCGACGGACAGTGGAATAATCAGAATAGAAGAGTGGACGGCCCGCGCCCAATCTATTTTAGATGCCATCACGGCCTATAAGAAGGAATTGGGGATCACGTGCCCCAAATTGGGTGAGGTGGGGTATGTGTGCCCCATGGATGAGAAGCAGATCAAGGAATTGGGAGACGAGATGAAAAGTTTAATGAAACAATTCAAAGGGGTGGATTCGGTTTCGGATAGGGATGCGGAGGAAATTGAGGCGGTGTTGGATCGGGCGTCTCAACGTGTGGATGAAGCCCGGCAACTCATTCGGGAGATGGGAGAGCAATCCATGAATCGGGTGATAAACACCGAGTGGGATGAACCACGTGTGGTGGATGCTATCCAGCAGGGGAAAGTGGCCCTGGCTGCGGGGGAGTGGGGAAAAGCCATCTATATTGGCGAGAATATTCGGCGCTATTTGGAAGAGTGGAACGCCGGATCGGGGTTAGCGACCCTTCCCCCGGAAAGCCTTCCCGTGATTGGTATTGGAATATTGGCGGGGGGAGGATTAGTGTACCGGTATTGGAAACGGAAACACCCGGAAGTGGTCATCCCTAAGCGGTTGCCCCGCGCATCGTCAACTGAAAAGGTGGAAGGAAATACTAAAATGGCATTTCCGCGTCCGGTCTCCCGGGAAAGCACGAAAGAAACCCCGGCTGTAGCTTCCCAAAAGCCGCTATAAAGAAAAAGTGAAACGATAGTTACTCCACATTCACGGGCATGAGATATAATCCATCCGGATATTGGGCCCGCACATAAGGATCCTCTTTCTCTATTTCTTTAGGTGGAACAAATGTGAATTCGTTCTCCACGAATGTGGGATACTCATTGAAGTGATCCAGTTTGGTGGTGCGTGCGTTGAGGATGATGACCACATCCTGATTCGTTGTGCGTGCGTCCCGAGTGAATTGTACAGAATTTCCTCCGGGCAACAGGATGCCGATGCGCCCATCCTGCTCGATGATGGATTGGGGTTTGTTTCGGAAGAGATTTTCAATGGTTGTGGTGAGTTTTCCGGAGAACGGATTGGATGAGGTGAAGGGGGCCGACACAAGTCCAGTGGCATCCAGGTTTGGATTGAGGAAAAGGAATAGACCTAGTCCTAATAACGCGAGAATCCCCACCCCCAGCATGATGCGATTGAGTTCCATGAGGATAGGATAAAATTCGAATATTTAAGGGTGAGTAAAATAAAAAAAAAAGTTCCAAACAAGCCGCATTTATTTAGCTTGTTCGGCTTGCTCCACCTTAGGCCGACGAAAATTGGCATAGGGACGGAACTTTGTTTTGGTCCACGCGGTGGGCTGTTTGGCGCGGAGCTCGAACTCCTCAGCCAAAAGCTTGAGGCGCATCTCTTCTGTGACTTCGAACTTCATAAGGACCCCCTCGGTGCTCACTCGTGATGCATTCGACAAACGCCAAAAATGCAGCTAGGAACCTATATATGGGTCTTATGTTGTATTTAAACATTTTCATGAGGAAAGGAGGTAAGGCTGTTTCAGAATGCTTTTTATAGTCACGGGGTAGGTGTAATGGATATGCCATTACGAAAAAGCCATTCAGATGGTAAAATAGTGAAGCCGGAAGACAAGATTTGGCGTCAGCAGTTTGACCAGCTCTCCAAGGAGGATCATCTGGAGAAGCTCCATTTATTGGGGTTGGATGATGAGGAAGCGGAAGAATTGGTGCAGGATTTTGAGGAAGTCAAACAGGGAAAAAAGGGGAAAGTCCTCCAGGAAATGGAAGCCGAAGCCCAGCCTATTGAAAACACCCGGGAATGACCCATCCCATTTTTATCCCGCAAAATAAATAAGGGGGAATGGACCCTTCTATTTCACCCCAAAAACAAAATTTTTCTCCCACCTGGGTGGAGGAGCGAGTAACCCGTCTGAGGGACGAACTTGGGGTGGGGGGGTATTCTCCCAGAACCATTCGCATGTATACGCTGTATGTTAGAAAATACTTGGAAGGATTATTAATATTGGGAAAACCCCCTGAAGAGGCCTCTAAACACGATATTATCACCTTTCTCGCCCGGGCCAGGACTGCCACTACCTCCAATGCCACCTTGGCGTTGATGCATGCGGCCTTGACCTTTTACTATAAACGGCACCTCAACTTGAACCTCATTGAAGAGATTTCCATTCCTAAGAAGGCTAAGAAGCTCCCAGTGGTGTTAACTATTCCTGAGATTAGGATTATCTTCAAACACACCCCCCCTGGGAGAAATAGGTTATTACTTCAATTCCTATATTCAACCGGTTGCCGGGTCAGCGAAGCCGTCGGTATGAAGGTAGACCAGGTGGATTTTGATAATTTAGTGGCCAACGTGCGCGGCGGGAAAGGAAATAAGGATCGAATTCTCATCCTTTCTCAGAAATGGGTGGGAAAAGCTAAATCCTATGTGAATCGAAAGAAGGTACCCACCCCCTTCTTGTTTTCCAAGAAAAATGGAAAATCGCTGTCGACGGATACCATTGAACGCATCGTGAGGCAAGCCGCCCAAAAAGGGGGTTTGACTAAACGAGTAACCCCCCATGTCCTACGCCATTCCTTTGCCACTCATTTATTAGAAGGTGGTGAAAATATTCGAAAAATTCAAATTCTGTTGGGCCATGCTAACCTGAGTACGACATCCATCTACACCCACGTCTCCAATGAGGAGCTTAAACGGGTGCAGAGCCCGTTTGATAAGATATAAGGAAAGAATGTGTTTCAGGCGTAACCAGGTTCAACATAATACATTAAATAGCCTAATCAAAATCCATATTATGTAGTAAATTTATACATAACTAATTATTTTGGATTACATAACTCAACCTAACCCCCCCACACTTCCACTACTCCCAAATAATCAGAAAAGAAAAAATAGGGGTCATTCAAGATGAAAACACCCATTTTTTCCTAAAAGCTTAAATATTCGATTACGATTCTATGCATCACTTCAAATGATTCAGGGGGGCTGTTATGACTGTACGCATTTCAAAGCTATTCGGGATGGATATCTATACTGATAACGCCGAATACAAAGGAAAAATTTTCGATCTCGTAATCAATCTTGAAAAAGGGAAGATTGAAACCATGACAACCGAACCATTAAAGGTGCGCACCAAACAGGAAGCACGCAAAATCATTTCCGAACGCAGCATCCCCTATCAGAATGTTTTATCCGCCAAGGATATTTTAATTGTAGGCACCCGATCCAGGCCTCGATCGGAAGAATCGGATGCACAACCCGAACTTCCACGTCGAACACCCTATACGGCTTATCGACGGCGATGATATCCAGCACCAGGATATCACCTATAATTAAAAACTCTATTATGTCTTATCTAACTACATAAGAGATTACTCTCTACTAATCTATCATCCATTACCGGAACTACGGGGGGTCTATTATGGCAAAAGGATATTTCATTCAATACAAATTCATCTTACCTGATAATGTAAAACATTCCACATACACCTATCAAAAATTATTCAGAGCCATATATGGATATACTCAAAATGTTACCAAATCTAATGGAAAAACCTACCACTACCACCGTAAAGGGGTTTTATCAGACACCCCCTATTATCGCCCTGGGAAAAATACTGTAATTATTCACCCCAACGCTTTTTCAAAATTTAAAAATTTTTTTATGACAGGTCAAAATCCATCTCACAATTGGCGTTCAAAGGGAGATTGGAAGGCAGTCTATTACATGGATGAAAAAGAGGTGGATGACACCAAAATCCTGGCTGCTATGGAGGATTTGCTCGAGAGGACCTATTTATCCCCCACTGGCAAGAATCCATTAAAAATAAATGATGAAATGAGCATATTGTTGGACAAGCACCGCCTCCAAGAAAACATTGATGAAACCCGCAAAAAAATCGTTCTTCAAGAGGCTCAAACCATCACATCCCATGAATGGTTCCGGATATCGCACACCAAATCAAAATTATTAACTGAATTCAATGACAAAGTTAAGTTATTGAAGGGATTGAGCTGAAGCGGGAACCACCGCTTCTTCCTCTTCTTCCAGACTGATCATCAACGTTTTTTTTCGCCATCTCATTTTTCCCCCCGCAACATTTACCTCTAGTAACCCAGAATCAACCAATGTCTTCAAATAAGGGTATAGACTCCTCTCATTCTTATATTCGACTTGAAATAACTCTTTCACGCGACGAAGTATTTCATCCATGGCGGTCCACTCATCAAAAGATAGCACGTGGCTGATATGGTAGGCTTGGGTATCCTCTCGGAACTTCAAATAGTCCCATAAATTGACTATCCTAAAACGTGGCGAATGGTTAACATTTTCTTCTGTTATTTGAGTGGTTAAAATAGTGGTCTGGGTTCCTTTTTGTGGTCTCTCAGTAATAGGTTCCATATCGACCCATTGTTCTATCTTTCGTATGGTTCTGAAAAGGGACCGTAGGACATTTTTTATCATGGTAATGATAGTAATTACCGTAATTACTTAAAAACTGTATGGTAATTACTAGTAATTACCAAAACATATAAAATAATGAGATATAAAGTTGGTAATTACCAAATCTGTTAATAAGGGGGTTGAATTTCATTCAGTGAGTCTGAAATAATCATAAAATATAGTTAATATATTAATAAATTGTAATTAACGTTAATAAAAAAGGTAAAAAATTGAAAACGAGGGGTCTTTTTTCAGTTATTTTACCCAAAAAAGGAAAGGTGGAAAATATTGAGAGATCTAAAATTCAGTGATCTGGATTATAATCAGAAAAAAGGGATAGCGGGGGAAGGATTTGAACCTTCGATCTTCGGGTTATGAGCCCGACGGGCACTCCAGGCTGCCCCGCCCCGCTATTAAGTATTAACGTTATTCCGTTAATCGTATGTTGAATCTATTAGGCCATTTCAGGGCAATTAATCTTAGGATCATTTGTATTTTAATATTTTGGATTGTCCTAAAATGTGTGTTTTGCAACCCTCATACACTCTTTTGCAACGCTCCAAGTTCCCTTTTGAGAAAGGTGATTTGAGTTTGGATATTTTTATTTCTTTTAGCGGAATCAATGGGTTGCATCATATCCCCACATTCGGGGCAATGGAATTCATATTGGGCGGCAATCTCAAAAGCCGTCTCCTCACATTCCTTCCCGCAGGCAAAAAATTCATGTGATTTATCGAATCGCGCTTTCTGTTCCAATTTCTGAAGCTGTTCCGAATGCTGTTCGATAATAAGTTCCACAATCCGTCGTTTCTTGATCTCCCACGTATAGGTATACCACCCTGAATTCTTATTTTTGGTTTTATTATAACAGGCGATCCCCCGGTAATGAAGGCGATTCAGGATGCTTCTTATTTCGGTTATCTTGAGTTTTTTCAATTTTTTCTCGATATCTTCATCCAAACAATCCCCATTCCGGTCCATGCAAATCCGGACCACATCAACAGCTTCGTCGCCCCCCACTGTCTTGAGAAAATCTTGTGTTATCTTATACCCTAATATGTCCCCACTCTTTCCCATATCATCATTAGCCCTAGATTAGGTTTTAAATGGATGGAGCCGCACATCTTTTCCTTTGGGGTTGGGGAAGATGAAAATATTTTCCCCAGGAAAATCTAATTTCTCTTCTCCCCCATCCATTAAGTAATGTAGAAATACCCCCAGTGCCGCCACTTCCGAATGGGGTTGCCGCGTGATGCTGGTATTCCGATCGGCTATAGTATACACCTCTGCTGGGACTTTTCCCGACCCAATAACCACCACCACGTTCTTGTTTCTTTTTTTCCTGATCCATCGCACGGTTTTAGGGGCTTCTTCCCCATACATGGTGAGGTGGATGATGATCCATCCCATTTTTTTTAGCTGGCGGATCCTTTGAATGATATTTTTTTCATACGCCACTTCGAATGCTCCCCCAAATCTCTTCCTGACTTTTTCCACTGTTTTCCGAATATTCTTATCCAATGAGTCGCTGAGGATGATGCGTTCAGCCCCGAAGGCCCGGGCCACCAAGGCGCAATGGGTAGTAATTCGAAGGTCTCTATACCCGCGCTCGCTCAGCCGTACAACAATAATATTCGGTTTCATGGGTTCACACGGAGGGTGAATGTAGCAATACCCTCTCCCGAGGAAAAGGTTTCAGTCTCCCTAAAATAGGTTTGTCCGCCCCAAGCTTTTTCCAATTCGGGATCAGGCGCCGTGGGAAACACTCTCACGACATATATTCCAGGGGGGGCGGTAGGTAATACAATCCCTTCTATTTTCACGCGTTGCACCCAATCCGCATCGAAGGTGGGAAAATTTTTACCAATCAATAGGTTTTGTGGGGTGAAACGGATACGGACGATTTTCTCCAGATCATTGAGATTGAACCGCGGTACCTCGTCAGGAGTGGCGGGTTCATAATCCAATTCATACCTCAACCCCATTCCTTGTCGCTGCGTGACCCCCCATGAAGCTCCTATTAGTAAATATCCTTCAGTCTCTGTTTCTCCCCGGGTGATGGTCGCTTCCTGTTTTCCCGGAGTGCCCATTATCCCAACGCTATAGGGAATGCTCCCATCCCCCCCCACCCAGAATGCTTTTCCCACTGTCTCGAATGTCGGGTAAAATTCAGGTTGAGTGTATATGGTTTCAGGCACTATTCCCACTACCCCTTTTTCCCCTGAGTAGGCGCGTTCCTTCCATTGGTCGAAGTCTTTGGGGACGGGCGGGAGTTTAGCCGTGATATCATTCTCTTCCTCTATCCCATAGACTTGGGCGAAGAAAGCCCGTGCTTCCTCAACCGTTACCCCCTGTTGGTGGGCATAACCTCTAATCAATCCTCGCTGGTCCTTCCTATTATCATCCACCCCGTCAGGGTTTCCAATTTCCACTATTTGGTCGCTTACGCACCCGGCTAGGATCATAATCATTAACAACCCCCATCGCCACATGTCAATTCCTCGTCTCGAAATTCTTATTATGGTCACCCGCATTAACGAAAATATTCATATCCCCGCTGAAACACAATTGATTAGTGTCTCCTCCCCCCAGGCCGGTAACCAACCGGGCGGGGGTGATAGCATTACTCTGGTTGTATTGCCGGCATGTCGTGGCGGTTGGAGGGGTAGTGGTTCCCGTCACGCTGCAGTCCTTTTCCCATCCTCCCAACCCATTATCATCACTCCCGCACCCGCTTCCGGTCCCCTGCCATACCTTCAGCACAATATTCAAATCCGTTCCGGTGAAGGCGCTGCTGAAATTTCCATCTAAGTCCACGCTGCTCCCCCCCACGTTCGTAATAGTAAAAGGAGATAGGGTTTCGCTTTGGCAAAAATTGGTGGAAGTGGGGTAATAGGTGAGATTCAGATCGAGGTAGTCGATCGTCATACAGCTTTGTTTATTCCCGGTGTCAGTCGAGGCCGGCACTCCGGTTACGAGAAGGGTGATATTCCCGTCGGTGGACACGTATTGAGGGATATAGTTGCTTGTGTTTCCACTAATGCTCCTTCCCCCGGGTGACCCATCTCCTGTTCCGGGTAGGGAAGCGATCGTTTCGTATAGGTTGCGTGTGTAGTTCCAGATGAATATGTTTAGGTCGGCCGGATTGTATGTCGATGTTCCGCAGATTGAACCCAATGGGCCGGTTCCACTGTTTCCTACGAACATGACATTAATATCCACAATGCGTTGAACGTCGGTGAAGGTGGGTCGGAATACCGCACGCATCGCGGGGTACACGGTTGTCGTTGTCTCAGACTGAGTCCAGTATGATGTATCATCAGCGGATATATTGGAATAATTGGTGGTGGTGAATTCCACGGATGGGGTGTCATTCGTAAACGGTGGTTTTTCCGTGACATTGCTCTTATACCCGACGTGCGTTGAGCTTGGTTCCGAAACCCCGTCAAAATTCTGGTCTTGGGTGAATGTTTGGAAGTCGAACCGGATAGGTCGCGGCTTTATTTTGGCCGCATTCCCATCGGCGTCAGGGTCGAATACCGCATCATGTTCATTAAAAAAGAAGGCGCTGGCCGTGCAATTCCCTCCATAAGTAATAGTATGTCCGCTCGTCGACACCACATTGAATATGAATAGGGTTGTTGCCGTATCTTTCGCCTGCGGAATGGTGGCGGTGGGCCATTCGATAACCTCATATCGATATTCAATTGATTGCCCGGTATCCGATCGCCATAAAGTAATAGTATTCGTGGCCGTCAAACGCAGGTTGATGTGCCCTCGCGGAAGGGCAAACCCGGTGCCAGTGCTCGTGGAGGTTTCCCCAAACACGGAAGATTGATTCAGGTCAAATACCGTGTCGATGGTTTCCGTCCAGGTGTCCGGCTCGCTCTGCCCGGTCCCCCGGCTCCCCCCCCGTCTTTGGACACTCATTTTATTTCCATCCCCCTGCGTATTCTCGATGATCCATACCACTGCATCGTGGGCCACGTTAGCCCCGGATTTCAACTGAAATGATAGCGTACTGGTGTCCTTGAGATAAGCCAATTGCCCCAATTCATCTAACCCGCCATTCGATGTTCGCAATTGGGATTCGATAAATGTCTTGTTGATATCCCCTACTGTGGGGGAAAAGGTCTCAGTTTCTTCAGATCCAGCGGCCGAATACGTATGCGTCACCCGCCGCACATTGGCCCAATGTTGCCCAATGAATTCAACCACCGCGTAACTGACGTGCGCGGTTCCCGTTGTATCCCCCCGTGTGAAGGTAGGCGTATTAGTCGAATCCGTCCAGGCCGAGGTGAATAATGCCCGATCCCCCGTCCCATTGGCCGTCTGGTCGGCGGATTGTCCCGTGATAAATATGGCGACTTTATTATCATCCGCCACCACCCCGACGGCTTCCCCCGTGAGATTACCACTGGCCGCCGTGGCCACGCTGGAATCCCTCACAATAAACTCATTATCCCCTCCCGGTGGTCCCACGTATTCAATTATTTCCCAAGTAATGGTGGTGTTCAGGGTCCCACTGCTCTGTTCGCGGGCGAAGGTAATGGCGCTCAACAGGTTTTGGGGATTTGAAACGTATGTAAAGAGATAAGCCGGGTTCTGGGTGGTTTGCCCGATTTGATTCCCGCTCGCCGTGAGTCGGGTCGCGGTGTGCCGGATGAATGCTTTGTTGATGTCCGCCGGGGCATCATAATTGACGTCGGCGGTAATGGTCACCGTGCCCACATTCACTGGGATGACGGCTTCTCCTCTCTGGATATGGAAATCCGCCGTCTGATTGTAGGCATACTCTTTCACTTCCCCGAAGGAAAATTCCAATTGATGCTTTCCCCAGCTTTCCACCCGGCTCCGTTCATATATGGTTTCGTCGCATTCGAAGTTTGGAATAACCCATTCATCCCCCTCCCATTTTTCCTCCAATTTTTCATCCCCGCAATAAACCCCCTCCATTGTCAAATCCCCTCTCAGTCCATCAAACCATTTGGTTTCTCCCGCCGGGGCAATCCGCAGGTCCGCTTTTCCCTCCACCTTCAAACGCACTTCCCATATTCGGTGGATAATAGGGTTTTCCTGCGGATTCAAAATAGTGAGCGCAGGCGTCGTTTCAGGGGGATAAAAAAAAACGTCTTCCTCCTGGATCGGCAAAATTCCTCCATCTCTTTCATCCTCCATTCCCCCCGCCCCGGCCGCGGAGGCCATCCCCATGGCGAGCAGGATGATCCACCCCCCCAATAATCCCCCTTTAATCCAATAGCGCATGGGGGTTCAACGTCCTGGAAATTAATAAAGCTGCCCAGCATGCCCTCATCCATTAAAACCCGGTTCGCGTAGGGGATGCATGTTCTCTGCGCTCACCCGTCATTCTCTTTGGTTAGGCCTCCTGATACTATTCGTGATGGCTCCTTTTCTCGTGGTGGCGCAGGAGCGGGTGGGTGATGTGGCGTCATCTAAAATCCGTCTCGATTTTTCCTTCACCATTGTCGCGCCCTTGGATGGGGAGAAAGTGTCCGGCACTTTTCTTCTCCTGCTCCACTCCGATGACCAAATAACCCGCGCCGCCGCCACCATTTCCTCTCCGGGTGAAAAAGTCCCGCTCGTCACCCTTTCCATTGACCCCTCTTCCAGACAAGCGGAATGGGATACATCTTCCGCCCCCGATGGCCCTTATCAAGTGGTAGTCGAAGCCTGCGAGGCCGATATCTGTCTCTCCCGTTCCAAGATATTCCACATCGCCAATGCGACCGCCCCGCCCATACGCGATGATAAACCCCCATCTCCTCCCTCTCCCATTGTACCACCAAGCGAATCGGAATTCGAATCCCTCACCCCCGAACCCAGCGAGAAACCCATTCCCCCGGTTCCCGGAGACCGCGTGCGCCGACGCCAGGTGGCTATCCCCGCTCCTTCTCCCGCGGATCCCTCTCCGCAAATCCCTCCCCCTCTCCCGCCGGAGCCGTTGTTCACCATTTTTCCACCTAATGTTTTTTCATTAGTGGAAATCCGCAATCGCGCGGATACAAATACGCTTCTCCGTGGAAGCGGGGAGCAATTCCAATTGCCCTCAGGCATCTATAACGCGCATGTCACTATCCCCAAACACCCCTTGGTTTCGATCGCTTTGGAGCGCTTCTCCGTGGACCAGGACGCGCAACTGTTTCAGATAACCCCATTATCGTCCCCCCCTATCTTGTCCATCAAGGATATCAATTACAACGTCCAGGCCGCTTATTCCCTGTCATTCGGTTTTCCTTTCGAGCGGGCGATCCTCGCGTGGGCCAAGCGGGAGAATGGAAATCTCTTTTACTGCTCCTCTCCCGATTCCTTATCTAATTCCTGTCGCGTCACCTGGCAACCCGTTCCGGTCTCAAAAAACAGATTTGAGCTCATTTCCCTCTCACAGGAGAATTGGATTGTATATGGGATTCCCCAGACCAAAATCCAAGACCCATTACCTATTCATTCAATCATCCTCTCCAATGCCCCCGGAGAGTTCTTTCTTCTTCAACCCCCCAAAAAATTAGGTCCGTTTGACGGGAATATGGTAGACGTGGAGGAAGGTCGATATACTGCGCGCCTCCATTTCCACGACCTCCCCCTCTCCGTCGTTCGTTTAGAAGATGTGAATATTTCCCATTCCGGCACCGTGTTCACCTCTCAACCTATCCCCCTCTCCCCGGATGCCATCGATCGCAATATCACTGACATTTTCCATTTCGACGTGGGTTTTAATTTTGATTCCTGGGATTTCCGTCTCGACAAAATTTTTGAGGAAACCATAAACTATTGCACCCGCTGGTCGACCGACACCCTTTCATGTGGGGGTCAGTGGGTCGCGTCCCCATCCCCCGTTCTAGAACCCGGGGTAAATGTCTTTGGATTCACTCGTAAGGAGATTAGCGCCACGCCTACTATTCCCGACATTAACGCGTCATCGGATGACCTGGATCGGGCCATCGCCTGGTTGCAACGTCTTCATGCGGGCAAGCGTTTCTTTTATGCCGATGATGCTCGCGCTTCCTATTCCTCTTTGGAAACCCTTTTTTCCCAAGTTGAGATTAATCTCGAATGTCCATCCCCTGCTCCTTTCATTCAGCAGGATGCCACCACCCCGATAGTGGATCCATCACCCCGCGAGGGTTTCCCATCCCCTCCATCATCCAATCCTCTTTCAACTCCCCCAGATGTTTCTAGTCAAGACCATGTTCCTTCTTCCAACGCGGACGGCGAGGAAAACGGTTCCTCCAACCCCCCATCAAACCCCTCGTTTCCCCCGCGCGGTTCCCCCCTATTCTATACCAATGATTGGGAAGATCATTTTCCAAACCCTCCGGGCTGGCGTCAGCGCGAAGACATTCTGTCTTGCGGCGGGATTTCCCTGCGTAACTATTTTGACCCCCAGTTCTCCCCGCGCGATTCCCCCAATTCAATTTTCATCGGGCGTTCGGATAACGCCCTCAAGCAGCAGTTTGTCTTAGCCAATAATGATAGCGTACCCCGCACCCGCATAATCAGCATCCGTCTCCATGCCCCTTTCCCATCGATTCTCTCCGAAACCGAAAATATATTCCCAAGTCCTTTGTATCGTTTGGTGTATCCATCCCCTGACACTTCTCCTTTCTCCCATTCCACTATTCGCTTTCTCGATGAGGACGTTTCCCAAATTGGTTTCTATGATTTTTCTGATTTGATCACCGGGGGTTTCGACCCATTAGTCGTCGTGCACCGCAAGGCGGAAGAAACCGTGATAGACACCCTTCTCGAAATAACTCTCCTTCCCGGTCAATCCATTCTCCTGGACCCCCATTATTTCCTTTCCAGTTCCGCTAATTACACCGCTCGCTGGTCGGGGGGAATCGCCAGCGATCGCCTGGGGGCCCTCAACGCCTTGACGACAGAGAATGTTCCCAATGCCCCCGGCGAAGGCGTCCAACTCCTCAACCTCGACAATGGTTCCTATGCCAATGATCTCCTTATCGCCGCTCCTCTCGCGGATACCAATTCCAAGGCCGATGCGGGGGCGCTGTATATGGTATTGAATATCGATTCGCGCATGGGAAATTTCGACATGAACACCCCGTCCTCATACGATGCCCGTTTCTCCGGTTCCCGAGCGGGGGATATGCTCACATACCCCACCCAAGTGGGGAAAGGGTTCCAAGTATTCGATGCGGATGGCGATGGCTCCACGAATGACTTGCTCGTGGTCGCGGGGAGTGCCACCTTCACGGGCGCGAATGCGGGTTCTCTCTATTTCATCCAGGACATCCATTCCAAATCGGGTTTACTCGATCTGAACAACCTAAACAATTTCACCGCCCGCTGGGACGGGTTATCTAATTCCAGGTTGGGATGGACCGGGTATTCGGGGGATGCCTTCGACGTGTATGATGTGGATGCCGATGGCATCCTGGATGACCTGGTATTATCCCTCCCTTTCGGGGACACCCAATCCCGCACCGATAACGGGGCGCTTTACCTCATCAACAATGTCACCTCCCGCTCGGGCATCAATCCCCTCTCGTCCTCTTCCTCGTATACCGTGGCCTATCACGGCGCGACCGCCTCCGATAAGATTGGGGGCGATTTAAACGGGGGATTAGGCTACCAAATCGTCAACATGGATGGGAATGCCTCCGCCAACGATGTGGTGCTCGTAGCTCCCTTCGCGGACCTCCTTCAAGGTTTTTTTTTTATCCTCAATGACAATGGGGGGGTCTACATCATTCCCGATTTCAACACGCGAACCGGGGATGTGGATCTTTCCTCGGTGTTTTTCCCATTATTCAATGGCAAGTTGGACAATGACAATGTGGGGTATAGCAATGACAGCAATCTCACCGCTCAGATCGTGAATACTGATGGCAATGCCAATGCGAATGATCTCCTCATCACCTGCATCCTCTGCGACAATTCTCGTACCGACAATGGGTCCATCCACTTATTCAAGGATGCCCATCTCCGTACCGCGGCCACGGATTTGACCACGAGCGATGTGTATTGGACCCCCATGGTTAATTTGGATCAATTCGGCTACACCGCGGGCGGGGGTTTGGGGGCCCAGGTCGTAAATCTCGATGGGAATGTGGCCGCCAATGATATGATTGTTACGTGTGCCCGCTGCAACACCGCGAGCATCCTGGAGAATGGCACCGTCTATATCTTTCGAGACATCAACACCCTCTCCGGGGCCAAAGCCCTGAGTGTTTCCTCCAACTACTATCTCCGTTTCTATGGCGCTACCAACTACGACCGTATTGGTGACATTGGGAAATCCGGCCAATCTGTTCAGCTCGTGAACACCGATGGCAATGCACTAGCCAACGACCTGGTGTTCGGTTCCCGTGCCGTTACCACTTCCCCCGGAATAACGGGCGCAGTATATTTTGTGCGCGACCTCCTTTCCTTCTCCGGCTCGCTCACTTTGGCTACATCATCCAATTACACCGCCCGCTGGTCCCCTCCTTCGGTCGACGACAATTTCGGTTACACCAACAATTCGGGTCCCGGCATCCAAATAGTGAATCTCGATAATGGTATAGCTACCAATGACCTCATTGTTACCGCGGTGCGCGCGGACATTAATTCCAAGACAAACGCCGGGGGGGTATGGGTCATGAAGGACATCAACACCCTCTCCGGCCAGATTATCTTGGATACGGATGCCAATTACAGCGTGCGTTTCAACGGGGGGAAAACCGAGGACTATCTGGGTTACACCATTCAAGGGGGCCAAGGAACCTGGATGGTGAATCTGGACAACAATGCTTACTCCAATGACCTCGTCCTCGCGGCCGCGAGCGCCGACACTACTCTTCAGGATGCGGGTTCCGTTTACATCATCCAGGATGTGGATTTCAAATCAGGCAATATCGATTTAGATACGAATACTAATTACCTTAAACGCTATTCCGGGGGCGATGCCAACCTATTTTTGGGCTCCACCCAATATGGGGGTTCGGGCCTCCGTTTGTTGGATTCGGATGGGGATTCCTTCCTCGATCTTTTTCTCACCTCCGTACAGGCGGACATCAATGGCAAGCCTCAGAGCGGAGTGCTCTATCGGATTGAAGATGTTTACCGTTTCCTCGACGTGGGGTTGGACTATTCTTTCACTCTCTCTCTCCCTGCTGATGGGTGTACGGATGGTAAAGGCAATTTCTCCGGGGGCACGAGTTGCCAGCGGGGGTGGGTGGGGGCCACGAGCGACACGCAGACCCAGGTGCAACCCGAAGGACAGGATGTCGATAATACCATCTCCTTTTTCGTCCTTGACAATCAGAGCACTACTTCCTCCGACTTCAATGTGTTCCTCGATCTCAATGCCGCGCTCCCCGGTACCATCGTGTTCAAGGCATCCAATTCAAAAAGCGGGTATCAATCCACTTGCTCCGGCAATCCTGCTAATAATTGCGTGACCCTTTCCACGACCAAGAAATCCGTCGGCACGGCCATCTATTCCGCGGGGACGCAGGACCTCAACATCTTTTTCTGGGCCGATTTCACCAGCGCCCCCGATGGCAATGTGGATCGAAACGTGGGGAGTACCGCGCAATCGCCGTGAATGATATCTATGCGTCCGTCCTTTCATCCCAAAAAATCCTTTCCCTTCCTCCCAGTAGCTGGCCTTCTCCTCCTCGGCATATTATTCCTTTTCTTTTTCTTTTCAACAACTTCCCCCCAACCACCAGATTCCAATTCCATTGATGAATCATGCATAGACATCTCCCGCGCATCCTACCCTATTCCCCTCTCCGCATTCGAGTATCTCCCCGACATCCCCTCTTGTCTCGGCACGGTCGCGGCTGCCATCAGTTCAAAGGAAATTAACGACTTTCTATTCTTCGACGAATCCTACTACCTCCAACCCGAATTCTTTCCCTCATTCACCAAAGAAGGGTTCGCGTATTGGGAAAACATATCCCCAGCCCACTACGGTGCCATCGGTTTCGGTGCCTTCCCTTCCTCTCAAAAAATTTCGTTATCTCCGGGGGAGACCAAGATGGTTCGCGTCTTCTTCCATGCGGGTTTCGGGGTGCGCGGTTTCCAGGGAGGTCAGCTTTTTCCCCGTTTTCAGGACCCCACCTCTGCTTCCTTCGTTCAAATCGAATTGGATCCAGCTTCCCGTACCGGCTTCCTCCTGGGCCCCACCTTTCCCAAATTCCATCCCAATTGGGTGCATCCCGTGACGATCCGCGTAACTGCCACCCAGGCCATTCCAGAAGATCTGGTAATCCAATTCCACACCGCTCCTCCCACCACCCAAAATGCTCTCACCTGGTCAGAAGCGTATGCGCCCTACTATTTCCCCCTCACCCAATACGTGGGGTCGCGTCAGGCTTTCCACCTCATTGTTTCCCCCGCATGAATGGGCTTTTATAATGCTTTTCGCGTGGATTTCTGTCTAGTGGGGCCATAGCTCAGTCTGGTAGAGCAGCGGGCTTTTAACCCGCGTGTCGAGGGTTCAAATCCCTCTGGCCTCGTCCATTTCCCATTGGACCAACCGGGGTTAGGGGTCCTGTTTTTTTTCAGGACCCCATACTTTTGTTTTTCGCGCACCTTTTTCCAAAAGGTGCGTTCATATCCCTCTGGCCTCGTTGCACGCTTTCGAGCGTGCGCCCCGAGGGACGAGGGGATTCTTCGAATCCCCGGCGGCCGTAATGAACGGGGCTAGGCGTTGCCTATTTTCTCTTATCAAAACCGTTCCATTAATTTGGATTACATCCACTCGCAGGGTTTCCAACCATTTTTTGGGCTCATTTCCCAATTTTCTTTTTCCCAAGCAGGTCTTTCAATCCCTCAATCAAATCCACCGGGAATAATATCACGGTATTTGAGGGGGTTGGTCCCAATCCATCAATGGTTTGCAATGTGCGTAGCTGAATGGCTCCCGGCGTTCCGTTCATGATGCGCGCGGCCTCCGCGAGGTTTTTCGCTGCAAGCCTGTCTCCTTCGCTCTTAGTGATGTTCGCCCGCTTCTCGCGTTCGGCACTCGCCTGCCGGGACATGATACGTTTCAGATCTTCCGGCATCTCGATATCCTGCATCTTGATATTTTCCACGGCCAATCCCCACTCCCCGGATTCTTTCCCCACAATAATGGCGATTTGTTCTCCTATCTTTTGTCGTTCTGCCAAAACGTCATCCAAGTCCATGTTCCCGATCACATCACGCAGTGCCGTTTGGGCGTATTGTGACACAGCATACGTGTAATCCTGCACCTTGATGATGGCTTTTTTCGGGTCCTCTACCCTGAAATATACGACCCCATTGATAGCCACCGGCACATTGTCCTTCGTGATAGCCTGTTGTCGTGGGATGTCCATTGTCAACACGCGCATATCGACAGTAACGCTTCGATCGATGAGGGGGATGATGAAGTTTAATCCCGGTTCCAATGTGCGTTTAAGCCGGCCCAATCGGAATACGATGGCCGTTTCGTATTGTTGGATGAGGCGCATGCTCGACAACAGCAGGGCGATCGCAGCTACGCCGATAATGATGATTTCCAACAGTGCCATATTCACTTCCTCCCCATACCCTACTTCGACCCCCTTCATCTAAAAACCTGTCGAGAATGCGCTGTTTTTTTAACCGTTGTTTGGGGGTTCTTTCTTAGAATTGGGGCCATAGCTCAGTCTGGTAGAGCAGCGGACTCTTAATCCGCGTGTCGAGGGTTCAAATCCCTCTGGCCTCGTCCATTTCCCATTGGACCAACCGGGGTTAGGGGTCCTGTTTTTTTTTCAGGACCCCATACTTTTGTTTTTCGCGCACCTTTTTCCAAAAGGTGCGTTCATATCCCTCTGGCCTCGTCGCACGCTTTCGAGCGTGCGCCCCGAACTCGGGGTATCTGCGATACCCCTGAAGAAAAAATATAGTCCGCTTCGTCCTGCTGCACGTTTTCGAGCGTGCGTGCCGAGGGACGAGGGAGGGTTACACCCTCCCGGCGACCGAAATGTTTGGTTTAATCCCTTCTCCCAATAATTATTTTTTTAAACTCTGGGCGCCGCACGTTAGGTATAAGGATGGAGGTGGTTGAATATGCCCAAGCGATTGGCAAGGAAAAAATCATTCGATGATCATTCAAAGGATATCGCCGTTTCAGGGAAACCTTCTCCCATGCTGGATCCTTTCCTGGAAGAGATGCGTGACATGCAATCCCGCATGGATGACATGTTTTCCCGTTTCTGGAGGTCAGACCCTCTCCTGGATTCCCGTCGCATGCTTTCTCCCGTCTCCCGTTTCCTTTCCTCCCAATCCCGGATGATGCAACCCTTATCCAACATGTGGGAAACGCCCAAAGAAGTGGGGTTGGATATCGACCTTCCAGGGGTGGACAAGAAGGATATCGAACTCAATATCCATCCCGATCGCCTCGAGGTGCGCGCGGAGAAGAAGCATGAATCCAAGGAAGAAAAAGAGAGTATGTACCGCATGGAACGCAGCTACGCGGGCTTCTTTCGCACGTTCTCCCTTCCCCATGGAATTGATTCCGCGCACGCGGATGCCAAGTATGAAAATGGGGTTCTTCGCATTCGCTTGCCCAAGCATCCTGACAAGGGAACAGGCATCAAAAAGCTGGACGTGAAGTGAGGAGGATATTTCCCATATCCCTCATTTCCAAAAGAGTGGAAATCCTTCCCCAAGGTCGATGAGGGTGTCATTAAATACTCCCTTTCTCCTATTCCCGTTATGCACAAAAAACGTTTGTACCGTTCAACCAATCGCATGCTCGGGGGAGTATGCGCGGGTATCGCCGAATACGTGAACACGGATCCCACGCTCATCCGCTTGCTCTGGGTGGTGTTCACTTTCGTCAGCATGGGGGCGGGCATCCTTCTCTACTTGGCGGCCTGGATCATCATCCCCGAGAGAGGATAATGCATCCCCCCTCGATGGGGAATCACCGGGCTTTCTTTTATACCAATTCCCTGCATATACGTGCATGAAAGGGGTTGCCATCATCGAGGCTCGACGCATCACAAAAACTTACCAAATGGGTGACGTTCCCCTGAAAGTGCTTAAGGGAATTGATGCCGCCATCCTTCAAGGGGAATATGTGGCCATCATTGGGCCCTCCGGCTCAGGGAAAACTACGCTGCTCGACATCCTCTCCGGGTTGCTCCGCCCATCCTCCGGTGAGGTATTCATCCACCAAAATCCTATTTCGGGTATGGACGACAATGCCCTGGCCCTGGTCCGGGGTCGGACGATAGGGTTTGTTTTCCAGACCTTCAATCTTATCCCTCGTCTCACGGCCTTGGAAAATGTGATGCTCCCCCTCTGGTTCCAGGGCATGCCTTCCGCCGAGCGGGAGTCCCGAGCCCGAAGCGTATTGGGGGAGGTGGGGTTGGGAGATCGTTTGTTTCACACTCCCAATCAACTTTCGGGGGGTCAGCGTCAACGGGTGGCTATTGCCCGGGCCCTCGCGGGGAATCCGGATGTCATTGTCGCTGACGAGCCGACCGGCAATCTGGATTCCCTCTCGGGAGCCAATATTCTTTCCATTTTGGGTGCCCTTCACGCTAAAGGTAAAACCATAGTGGTGGTCACCCATGATAAGCAGGTCGCCCAGCGGGCATCCCGCATCATCCATATTAAAGATGGCCTCATCGTACAGCCTGAGACGGTGCGGAATAAGCTCCGTGCCCCCCGGAGGCCTTCCCGATGACCCGCTATCTCCTCGTGATTTTTCTCATCATTGGTTTAGGGGTTAGCGTCCAGGCCCAAGGCCTTACCATTTCCTCCTATAATATTGACCCCTCCCCCGTAATCCCTGGTCAGGTGTTCACGCTTTACGCATACGTATACAACAACTCCGGCGTCCCCGTATCAGACGCGCAGTTCACCCTCCAATTGGGCGAGGATGTTTTCGACACCCCCCACCCGTTTGCAATCGAACCAACTGATTCACTTTCCAAACCCCTGGGCACGCTCGTGCCCTACCAAACCATCCAGGTTCAATATCGTATCCGCGTGGCCCCGGATGCCCTGGATGGATTCTACACCCTCACCCTCCGCGCCTCATCCGCTTCCAATCCGGCAGGTGCCATCCTTCCTGTTTCCATACAAATTCTCGCGCGCAAGCCCATCGTAACCATCATTGATAGTATCCCTTCTTCCATCTCCCTCGGGGCGACGGCTAGTTTGACGCTCACACTCCGGAACACCGGTTCGTCTCCCGCACGCGATATCCTGGTGAGTCTCAAGGAGGATCGCACCGTCACGTCCGGGGGGGCTGTGGTGGAGCGCGATATCATCCCGCTGGGGGCGTCAACCACCTATCTGGCGACTCTGGATGTGGGGTCAACGGCCTCGCTTACTATCCCTATCTTGGTGAACCCATCCGCTTCCTCCAAACCTTATTTTGTTCCCGTCACGCTAGAATACTACGATGCCAACAAGACCCAATATTCCATTACCGACTACATCGGCCTGAAGGTCACCGGCGAACCTGATTTGGGGTTGTTGTTCGCGGAGGCCAATCCTCTCCTCTCCCCCGGCAACCCCTCGCGTATCGTATTGGACATCTTTAACAAAGGGCTTGGTCCCGCCAAATCCCTGACGGCCCAGGTGGACACGAATCTTCTCGAATTATCCACGACGCGTTTTTTCATCGGCACGATCGAATCCGATGATTTCGATTCCCTGACCCTGGAGGGAACGGTATCTCCATCCCTCGCGCCCGGCACGTATCCTTTGCCCATCACCTTCACCTTCAGGAACGAATTCGGCGACCCCTCTACGGTGACGGAAACCGTTTTCATTCAAGTATATCATCCCTCTCAAGTTCCTCAGACGAATGGATCAAGTGACTTTTTCGTCTGGCTAGTCCTCCTCGCTGTCGCGGCCGGGATCATCTGGTGGTTCCGCTTCCGGAAGTCTCCCATCAAAAAGTGATTTTCTTTACGATTTCCCATGAATCCATTCCTGGAGGTTCCCCATTATGCCTTGCGCAATCTCGCGCAGCAGGGTCTGCGCTCATACCTCACTCTTTTAGGCGTCGTCATAGGTATCGCCGCAATGGTCACGTTATTCTCTCTTGGCACCGGGTTGAATAAAGCGGCCGAAGAACAATTCGAGACATTGGGTTCCAATACCCTCTTTCTCACCCCCTCGGCTCGCTTCCAGCAGGGAGGAGGTCCCCTCACCAATTTCAAGACCCTCACACCATCATTCCGTTCCCGCATTGAAACCCTTTCCGAAGTGGAATCAACACTGGCCCCGGTCGCCGCGTCAGGCACCATTGTTTTTGGCCGCGAGAATATCGAGGGAAGTATCATCGCCACTACTTCCGAAGAAGCGGAGACGTTTGAGGAAACCGGTTTCGTTGAACTCGAGGCGGGTCGATCCTTCACCACCCGTGATACGTTCTCCGTAATCGTGGGCCATCGCATCGCGCATGACGTGTTCTCACGGGACATCCGCCTAGGTTCACGGATAACGATTGAAGGAAAATCATTTTCGGTCATCGGTATTACCAAGGAGAGTGCCCGCTCCTATGGAGGGGGCCCCAACACCAATAACACCCTTTTCATCACTAAGCAGGGTTTCTCCCATTTGTTCACGGAGACGGATTCCGTGTTCATGCTCATCAAGACCCACCGCCAGGAGGACGTACCCATCGTACAACGAAAAGTGGAGCGTCTTCTCGAGGATGAATGGGGAAGGGATCAAGGGTTTTATGTCGTGGCCACCCAGGAACAATTGTTGGGACAGATTTCCCAATTTTTGGGTCTCATTCAACTCGTTTTGGTGGGGATTGCCTCCATTTCTTTATTAGTCGGGGGGATAGGTATCATGAACACCATGATCATGGCGGTCTTGGAGCGTACCGCTGAGATTGGGGTGATGAAAGCCGTGGGGGCTACCAACGCTTTAGTTTTGTCCATCTTTCTCATGGAGGCCGGTTTCATTGGCGCCATCGGGGGCGCGCTCGGGGTGCTCCTGGGATATGCCCTGGCCTTCCTCGTGGGCCACATCTCCACCTCTTCAGGCCTCGCTCTCAACGTCGTTGCAGATCCATTACTCATGGCGGGGGCCATTCTTTTTGCCATGCTGGTGGGCATGCTTTCGGGGTTGATTCCCGCCCGACGGGCGGCTATGTTGGATCCAGTGATCGCTTTGCGGGGGGTGGAATGATGAATCCTCTCCGTGAGGTTCCCCATTACGCGTGGCGCAATCTCACGCATCAAGGGTTGCGTTCGTATCTCACTCTTTTGGGGGTGGTCATTGGTATTGCTTCTATTGTCACCCTGTTTGCCTTGGGGGCGGGGTTGAGCAATGCCGTGAACGAGCAATTTGAGCGCTTGGGGGCCAATACGATTTATGTCACGCCCTCCTCCCTTTTCCAGGGTTCTTCTCCCACCTCATTCACCAATGTGAAGGTTATCCCGCCTTCTCTCGTTGAAAAAATCCGTTCTCTTCCTGAAGTGTCATACGTCTTGCCCAATGTCTACTCCCTCGGCACGTTATCCGTGGGCCGTGAACAGGCGCAGGCCTACGTGCTCGCTATCTCCCCCTCGGATGCCCAGCTCTATGTGGATTCCGGTTTCATGGAGCTCCGCGAGGGCCGATTGTTCGATGACCGCGACGTATTTTCAGTGATTATAGGCAACGAGTATGTGGATCAGGATATTTTTACCAAGTCCATCCGTCTGGGTTCCCGCGTTTACATAGAGGGAAAATCCTTCACCGTCATTGGCATCACCAAACCCACCCAAGCCATCGCCGGTGACCCTGCGTCCGCCAATAATGCCTTGTTCATCCCCTCGAAAGGGTTTTCCCAACTGTTCGCCAACACGGATCCCCTTTTTCTCATCGTCAAGACCAACACGGTGGAGGATATTCCTCTTGCCAAGGAACGAATCGACCGTCTATTGGAAAAGGAATTCGGGCGTGACCAGAAAGTGTTCGAGGCCGCCACCTCCGAACAATTGCAGGCGCAAGTGGGGGATCTCGTGGCGGTGATCCAACTTGTTTTGGTGGGGATTGCCTCTATCTCTTTATTAGTCGGGGGAATAGGCATCGCCAACACCATGGTCATGAGTATTATGGAGCGGACAGAAGAAATAGGCGTGATGAAAGCGGTGGGCGCCACCAACACGCTCGTAATGTTTCTCTTCCTCCTCGAAGCCGGCTTCATCGGCCTCGTGGGGGGCATTATTGGTCTCGTCATTGGCTACACGTTGGCTTTCCTCATCCAGGTTATCGCCACCTCCTCCGGCTTCGCCCTCTTGATCCGGATAGATATTTTGGTCATCCTCGGGGCGCTCATTTTCGCAGTCGGCGTGGGAATGCTATCCGGTCTCCTCCCCGCCCGAAGAGCGGCGCTCATGGATCCCGTGGAGGCCCTGCGGGGGACGAAATGAAAAGGTTTTCCGTCCAATGGTTGCTTTATAATCGTTTTAGCCCGTGTTTGGATATCGGATTGTTCGAAAGGAAACGCTTCTTTCCTGTCAACCATTCCGTATCCCGGGGCGGTAGCTCAGCCTGGGAGAGCACCACGCTGAAGACGTGGGTGTCGCGAGTTCAAATCTCGCCCGCCCCATAAGATAAAATAGTTAATTGATTTCATTATGTTATGATTGAAATTTTCACAGCCTTGCCCATATCGATGATACTAAGTTTTCTCGCTGGTTCAATTTTTTTCCACCTAAAAAATGAGAAGGTGAAAGATGGTTTAGCCCGATCCATGTACTCATTAGGATATGGGGCTATATGGTCAATCATAAACTTTATTTTTATAATTAGTGTTCTACCAAATTTGTGGGATTCCATCAGCCCAGGAGATTTGTCTTTATTTGCAAGCCTTTTTGGTTTTATAATTTTATTAGGTTTACTTGTCACTAAAATTTTATTTGAATATGTAACTAAAATTCAATTTCTATTGGATTATTTCAAAAAAATTAACCAATGGTTTAGTAATAAATTAAAAAACTGGGCCAAACTGAATGGGGCAATTTTTAAAAAATATTCGCCTTGGATAAGTATTATACTGGGCGTATTTATTTTTTTTATTATTTTGATTAATTGGCCCAATCCAAACAATGTCTTATTATTTTTACCTTACATATTTTATGGAATTATATTAATAATTATATATTTAAAATTGGATTCAGGCTATGGTAAAAAGTGGGCTCTGTTATTTTTGTTGGTGTGGTTTGCAGCTACCTTGTTCTTATTACCAGGTTACGCAGGCGAACTTAATAAATCATTTTCCCATTTTAAAATAATTAATCATTCAGATGAAAAACTCGATTTTTCAGTGATTAACAAGAAAGAGGATACTGTTATTGTTACAAAAATTTTTGTTGAGTGCGCGCAAGATATTAGAAAAGTTTTAACGATTGAATGCGGTTTACCAGTTGAAATATTGTCCCATCAAGCAAAGAGGATAATCTGTGATGAAAATCAAACACCAAGAGATTGCAATTATACGCCATTCATAAATGACATCAATATCAATAAATATATTCCATAACTCATTTGTCCCGCATCTGCGGGAAGAAAATGACATCCCGTATCGTGGGTTGGTCGAGCAGGAGCATGATCATTCGGTCCACTCCAATTCCTAATCCCCCGGCGGGGGGCATGCCATATTCCATGGCGTGGAGGAAATCATCATCCACAGGCATCTCTTCTCCGCCGGCGCGGCCTTCTTCCGCCTGTTGCTCAAGTAATTCCCTTTGCGCAATGGGGTCATTCAGTTCCGAGTACGCGTTGCCCATTTCCCACCCATTGATGAAGCTCTCGAACCGTTCGATATATCCCTTTTCCGTTCGGTGTGGTTTGCATAAGGGGGTTGTCTCGAATGGATAATCAATGAGGTGCGTGGGTTGGATTAAATGCTTTTCCGCGACCGCCTCGAACAGCTCGTTGATGATCAATCCCCTCAAAGGGGGGTTTTCCATCTTTTTTCCCGTTTTGGCGATTATGGCAAGCATTTCCGGATCGGATAACGCATCCACATCCACGTCTCCATATTTCTTGATGGCCTTTTTCATGGGTAGCCGTTCCCATTTCCCTTTCAGATCATATTCCTTCCCTTGGTACGAAAAAGTGGTTGTTCCGTGTACCGCAATGCAGGCCTCCCTAAAAATATCTTCCGTCAGGGTCATCATCCCCGTATAGTCCCAGTACGCCGCATAGCATTCCATAGTCGTAAATTCCGGATTATGCGTTTTGTCGATATCTTCGTTCCTAAAGTTTTTGGTTATGGTATACACCTTTTCCATATTCCCAATGAGCAATTTTTTCAGTTGCAATTCAGGCGAGATGGACAGATAAAGGTCCTGGTCCAGCGCATTGGAATGCGTGATGAAAGGCTTGGCATTCGCCCCCCCGTAACTGCTTTGAAGGGTGGGGATTTCCACCTCCACAAACCCATTTTCATCCAGCACGCGCCGCATGGTTTGGATGATCTTGCTCCGCTCCAGGAATATTTTTTTCACTTCCGGGTTCATGAACAAATCAATATGGCGTTGCCGATAACGCGTTTCAATATCGCTGATCCCATGCCATTTATCCGGCATGGGAGCGATGCTCTTGCTCAGCAACGTCAATGATCCCGCCAGCACACTCAATTCCCCCCGCTGGGTGCGCACGATTTCCCCTTCCACCCCGATATAGTCCCCGGCGTCCAAGAGGGAGAGGATTTCCCAGGCCGTTTTAGGAGTCGTTTCCTGTTTCAGTTGTATCTGTATCTTTCCAGAATCATCATGGACATCCAAGAAGGCCAGTTTTCCAAATCCCCTGACACTCATGAGCTTTCCGGCCACTTTGGCTTTCTTTCCGGATGCTTCCCCCTCTTTCAAGTAGGCGTAGTCCGTCTGAATGGCCCGTGCCAGGTGGGTGCGTTCATACGCATACGGATAGGGGTTGATACCCTTCTCCCGCGCGGCCTTCAGCTTAGCTATTTTGCTTGCCCGCAATTCTTCATAAGTCGCCATAGAGATTTCTCCACGCGGGCGGGCTTAAAAAGAGAGGCTTGATTCACCAAAAAAATTTATATTTTGGGTCATGATTTCCTAACCCGTTTTCTCATACGTCCATCAGTTGAGTATCCGAGCCCTTGATTACGATGCCCTTGGGCGTGATCTCGAGCGGGTGCAGTTGTTCCGAGTGGTGGGTCGCTCTTAGCTTCCTAATATGGAGTGTCCTATTGGATTGCGTTCCCACTCCCAAGTAGTGCATGACAAACACTCCGTCCGCCACGAATTCTTCCACTCCGAATCGCGAGAACCCGGGTGCTCCTTCGTCCATTTCGCTCACCAATAAACTGGTGACGCCGGTGCGTTCCAGCATGTATGAGATCTTCAATATGGCCTTTCGCACATCGTTGGCGTTATCATAATTGAAACCCAGCGCCGGCAGGCTATCAATGACCAATCGTTTTGCTCCTATTCGCCGGGTGGTGCGCACGATCTCCAGCAACAGCTTGTCGAGGTCGAACCCCGTGGGCATGGCGAATTCTTCTTCGCTCGGCAAACCTATTTTGGCCACGGATCCATCAATGATTTCAAGGAGATGATCATCTTCTAGTTTGCGCAAATCCCATCCGAAGCTCAGCATGTCCTCGCGCAACAAATTAGGTCGCTCATCCAGTGTCACATAAACTCCGGGCTGGCGGAATTGGGTCGCTCCCGCATACACAAACTGGGTGCAGAAGATGCTCTTTCCTGTTCCCGTAGCCCCACTCACGAGGAAACTCCGCCCTTCCGGCAACCCCCCCTGGATGAGCGTATCCAACCCTTGGATCCCGGTGGGCACGCGGTTCATGCGTTATCCACCCTTTTTCGCATTAAAAGCCTGCGTTTTTTTATTGGGCCATGTTAGGGTGAAAGTGCCATTCATTCTTTGGCAAGCGATCCCCTGACCTGGTTTGTTTTTTTCCTTCCGCGTGGAAATCCCTACTTTCGTCCTCCGGAGGTCGTTATTTTGACCTGGCGATCTCCATTTATATTTAAACATACAGGTCCATGGTATCGGTATACTTGTTCCATCTATGGAGGTAATCATCATGTCCGAATCCGATACGGGACACCATGCGCATCATTCTGAGGCGCACCACGTCCATACCACGACGCACCATAAGCAGGATGTGTCCCCCTACATTCTCCCGGCCAGCATTCTACTGGCTTCCCTCATCGTGGCATGGGCTGTCATGTCCTCCGGCGCCGCGTTAGAAAACTCTCTTTCGGGTCTTATCACTCTTACCGGTGACTCAACGGGAAATGTGAATCCCCCCGCCCCGGACGCGGGTGACTTGGGCCCTCCCCGCTTGACGAATGAGACGATGACCGCACTCCTCGCGGATGCCCCCGCTTCGGATGGTTCTTCTTCGGCTGATATTGTGGTTATTGAGTATTCCGATTACCAATGTCCCTTCTGCCAACGCTGGTTTACCAGCACGAAGGGTCAATTTTTCTCCACGTTCGTGGATACGGGCATCGTGGAATTCGCCTATAAGGATTTTCCGTTAGCCAATATCCACCCCCAAGCTGAACCCATGGCGCGGGCCGCCCGGTGCGCGGGGGATCAAGGGAAATATTGGGAGATGCATGATGCCATGTTCACCAATCCCCTCCCCAGCGGGTCGGCGGTGTCAATGGAAACCATGCAACCCTGGATCGCGAGCGTGGGTTTGAATGAAACCCAGTTCGGCGCTTGCTTCAATGCCAACACCTATGCATCAGAGGTCCAGGCCAATTTCGCGGAGGGCCAATCCTTGGGTGTTTCTGGCACTCCCTCTTTCGTCATAGGATTGCGCGGCGAGCCCGGACAACTCATCGTGGGGGCGTGTCCCTTCGATGCGTTCCAGACGGCCATCAACGCTATCCGCGAGGGCAAGGATTGGCAGCAAATCCCCAATTCCTGCACCGTGGTCACCTCCTGAACCAGGTATGATATAATGAACCAGTCAGGGTGGGGCCATGCCCCCACCCTTCCCCTTTTTATTTTCTTTTCGAGTTGATCCATCACCATGAACCCAAAACCCTTCCTCTTATTCGCCCTTCTCTTCCTAATTCTCATCGCCGGCTGTACTGCCCCTCCGTATCAGACGCGGGATACTTCCTCGATTGAACCCTCATCCATTCGCACCTTCAATGTGCGCGCGGACGCGGAAATATGCACCCAGGACGGGAAGCCCATCATCCGCCTTTATTCCACCACGACCTGCCCCCACTGCCGTTGGATCAATTCTACCTTCAATGGGGTGATGGATGAATACATGAATGTCGGGAAGATTGTGGCCATGCATTGGGATGTAGATGCTCGGAATGACCAGTTCACCCCTGGTCTTGATGGGGCCGTGCCTCCCGAAGAAACCAAATTGTTCGAAAGCTTCAACCCCAATTTTTCAGTCCCAACATTCGTCTTCGGCTGCAAGTATTTTCGCGTGGGCAACGCGTATGAGACGCAGAACGATGTGGATGCGGAGGCCGCGGAGTTCAAGGCCGTGATCGAGCGGTTGTTGCAGGAAACCCAATTCCCCTGATGACCTTCAGAATTGGGCCATTCTTTATATTCTTCCCCACCCCAGATGCATTATGGACAATCCCAAAGTAACGATCTACACCACCCCCACCTGCATTTATTGCCGATTGACCAAAGAGTTCTTTAGGGAAAATCACATTACCTACACGGAAATCGATGTGGCGGCCAACGCCGAGGCCGCCCAGGATATGATTAAAAAATCAGGGCAGGCGGGTGTTCCCGTTATTGAGGTGGATGGTCATTTCATTGTGGGTTTCGACAAGCCCGCTCTCAAAAAAGCGTTGCAGCTCACCTAAATTTTTCTATTTTTTTTATTCAATCGGGCTTTTTAGAAAAAAGCCCGGGGAAAAAGGTGGATTCCTCGCCCTCAACCTTTTAGGAAAAGGTTGACCAAAATCGCAGCGGCCAGCCGAAACTGGCCGGCGACATTCGTCCCCATTGTTTGGCGAGCGATCACGCGAGCAGGTGACGTTTTCTATTTGTTGGATACCCCACCCTTTAGGGTGGGGAGGAAGTCACTTCAATATTTCTATTCGATACATTTCAAGGGGGGGTGTTGGCAGAATTCTTCAAGCATATCAATGAGCTGGGTGATGTCCTTCATTGAGGCCACGGAGTGCGTGGTGTGGATGTTTCGCACGGCTACCCCCAGCGCGGTCGCGGGAACGCCTCCTTTTGACAGGGAGATGGTAATAGCATCCGTGGTCCCGAAATTGCTCACCTCGAGCTGCAGGGGTATCTTTTTCTTTTTGGCTACTTCTTCAAAATAATCATTGAGGCACCGATTCCCGATGAGTTCATCATCCTTGATGGTGAGCACCGGTCCTTTTCCCGTTACTTTCGTGGGCTCATCGTTCGCGTCATTGGCATTGGACACGTCCACGGCCACCGCCAGTTCTGGGTCAATGGCGTACGCGGATACTTTCGCCCCGTATAACCCCACTTCCTCCTGGATGGTGAAGACTAAATACAGATCGTGGGTCGAGTGCTTCATCCTTTTGGCCACCTCGATTAAAGCGAAGCAGCCCACTCGGTCGTCCAATGCCTTTCCCGAGATGAAATCAGGGTTTCCCATTTCATGGTCGGTGCGTTCTAATCCCAGGTAATTTCCCACCTGCACCCCCGCGGCGAGCAATTGTTTCTTGCCCATTCCCGTATCAACAAAAATGTCATTGATCTCCGGTAGTTGAGTAGTCTCGTAATCGTTGTTTATTTCCTTCGTCGTAATAATCCCTTTCACGACCCCTTTTTTTCCATATAGGCTTACTGTCTGCCCCACCACATTCAGCGTGTTCACCCCGCCCAGGGCGCTCACGAAGATGCGTCCATTCTCCTCGATACGCTTGACGATTAACCCAATCTCATCCATATGGGCAGCAATCATGAGAGTGGGTTTTTTCCCTTTCTTGTGGCAGATCAGGTTGCCCAATTTGTCAATCCTCATCTCCTGCACGTGGGGTTTGATTGTTTTCATTATATATTCGCGCACGTACTGCTCATTTCCCGACGTGCCGTTCAGATCGATGAGTTCGTGCAGTATTTTGAAATCCGGTTTCCCCATATCAATCCCCTCTCATCCGGCCAGCCACTCTTTCAAGGATGCTCAACCCTTCCTGGATGTCCTGGTTTTTAACGGTGAGCGCCGGGGCCAGGCGAATTCCCGCGACCCCACAACCCAGAACAATCAATCCTTCCCTGAAACAGGCGTCCCGAAAGGCATTTCTCATTTTAACAGTGGGCAAATCGAACGCCTGCATCAATCCCAATCCCCTAGGATTTTGGATAACCCCAAATTTTCCCGCCATTCCTTCGATTCCCTTCTGGATGGTTTTACCTTGTTTGGCCACATTTCCCATCAACCGCTTTTTCTTAATCTCCCGGATAATCGCAGCTCCCATCGCCATATCAATAATGTGTCCCCCGCCCCAGGTGGAGGAGATGGCACTCCCTTCTGGCGGGAACATCTGCGTGTTGGCAATGGTAGCCCCCACCTGCAGCGCTTTGGCGCACGTCTGGATATCGGGTTCAACCCCATAATGCTGGTAAGCCCACCACCTTCCCGTGCGTCCCATTCCCGCTTGCACCTCGTCAACGATGAGGGGGATCCCATGCGTTTTGGTCGTCTTCCGAATGCTTTTCACCATTCCCTGAGGGGCCGGATAATACCCCCCCTCCCCTTGGACGCATTCCATGATCACAAAACCTATTTCGCTCGCGTCGAATTCCCGCCGCAGCATATCTTCGAGCGCGTCTCCCGCCGCTTCAGTAAAGGGCAACCGTCGCGCGGGAACCCTAAAATAATGTTTCACTTGAACGGCTCGCGAGTTGGTAAGACTCAGAGCACCGGTGGTCCGTCCATGCCAGCCGTTTTCGAAGGACACCCCTACTTTGGCTGCTGGATTCTTTCGCACCGCGATCTTGATGGCATTCTCATTGGCTTCCGCCCCTGAGTTGATGAGGAATGCCGCATTCAGCTTTTTGGGAACAATCCTCAGCAGTTCCTCGATGATATCCAAATGTTCTCTCACCGTGAAATCCTGCCCCCCAAATTTAATGGGGGCGCGTCCCGCGTATGTTTTCAGCACCCTCATCATGGTGGGATGATTATACCCCAGGGGGTTGGTCGCGATCTGGCTTCCGAAGTCAAGAAACCAGTTCCCGTCCAAATCCTCGAAATGGCTCCCACGTCCTTTCCCGGAATGCACGAAGGGATGGTCGATATTATACCCCCCATTCACTTTTTTCAATCGTTCCAGTATCCGTTTGGATAATGGCCCCGGCAATGCCGAGCGGATGCGCGCGTTCATCCTGGGAGGGCGGATTTCAACTATAAAAACACGCGACCCGAATCGTTTAAATGGGAGTTTACTCCTCTATTCGCCATGCCGGCTTCAACCCCCAACAAACGGAATGCTAATCATGCTGTTAACGCCGGCGTCCGAATAGGTAAACCCTTCCCCTGGAGCCGTCCCCGTGTGTACCAGTTGCCTTCAGGTGCGAAGCGTGTCGTAGCCGACTATGCCCGCCGGAGGAATAATGGGTTATCGGTGGATGCGCGCCGTCGCCACTTGACAGGGGTGGATTTGAAGGTATTGCGGGAATTGAAGGAAAATGAGGCCGCATTTATTGAAGGATTGGAGCTGGCCCGCGCCAGTATCGCCGGGCAACTGGCCATAGCTGCCAAAACAGATACCAATTTGTTTACATTCCTGCAATCTAAAAAGTACATCCTGGTGAACCGCCACGCGAAGGTAACAGGAACCAATTGGAAATCCTTTCTCGGGATGGGGCGCGATCGTATCGCGACGGCTGAGATTCGGTGGTTGATAAATAAATTGAAAAGTGATAAAGGAAAGAATGATTAGTCGATTCCCTGAGCCTTCTGCAGTTTCCCTGAATAATCCACATAGATGGTTTTGGTTTCAGAGAATTCGAGGATGCCTTCGATGCCGGCTTCGCGTGCGCCGTTTCCCGTCTGTTTGACCCCGCCAAATGGCAAGTGCACTTCGGCTCCAATGGTGGAGGCATTCACGTAGGTGATGCCCGCTTCGATAGTATCAATGGCATGGAAGGCATTCGCCACATCATTCGTATAGATGCTACTGCTCAGCCCATATTTGATGCCATTGCACACGCGGATGGCTTCTTCCAGGTTCTTCACAGAGATGAGGCAGGTGATGGGACCGAATATCTCTTCCTGCGCAATGATGGCGTTCGGCTTGACATGGGTGAACAAGGTGGGTTCGAAGAAAAATCCCTTTCCGCCCATTCGTTTTCCTCCCATCACTAACTTCCCTTCCTTTTTTCCTATGGCGCAGTACCGTTCGCATTTCGTTACCGCAGACCCATTGATGAGCGGCCCCACATCCGTCTTCTTGTCTGTTCCCTCCCCCACGTGTAATCGTTTCATCTTTTGCACAATGAGCCGTTCCAGTTCCCCCACAATTTTTTGGTGGGCAATGATGCGAGAGGCTGCCGTGCAGCGTTGTCCCGTGGTGCCGAACGCCCCCCAGATAATTCCTTCGGCGGCCAATTCCAAGTCCGCATCGTCCATGACGATAATGGCGTTCTTCCCCCCCAATTCCAATCCTATTTTTTTGATTCCGGCGTGTTGGGTGATCCATTTTCCTGTCTCTTGGCTTCCGGTGAATGATAGGCCCCGGATCCGGGGGTTTTCCACAATTTCCTTTCCCACATCCCCCGCGCTTCCCGTGACGAGATTCACCACCCCCTTGGGCACTCCGGCCTTTTCTATTATTTTAACCAGGTCGATGGCGCTTCGCGGGGTGTCGGAGGCGGGTTTGAACACGATCGTGTTTCCGCACACGAGCGCGGGCGCCAATTTCCAAGATGGGATGGCCATGGGGAAATTCCAGGGGGTAATGATTCCCACCACCCCCACGGGTTTACGCACGGTGGCCGCGAACTTATGCTTGAGTTCGCTCGGAGTGGTATGCCCATACAACCTTCTCCCTTCACCCCCCATGTATTCGAAGATGTCTATGCTTTCTTGTACATCCCCCCGTGATTCGGTCAATACTTTTCCCATCTCCTCGCTCATGCGCCGCGCGAGGACTTCTTTTTCTTTCTTCATCAATCGGGAGATTTCAAACAAGTATTCGGCCCGCTTGGGGGCCGGGGTGCTTGCCCATCCCGGTAAAGCGGATTCCGCGGCGTAGATAGCAGCCAGCACGTCTTTCTTTTGGCTCGCTTGAAATGTCCCAATGGGTTTTTCTGTGGCGGGGTTCAATGATGGGAATGGGCGCCCCTTAGTGGAAGCCACCCATTTTCCCCCGATGAAGTTTAGGTATGCCGGCATGCGGAGGGGAAACTGTTTCCCTATTTATACCCGCCTCACGTGCGTACCATGATTTCTTCCGAGAACGTGCGTTTGCCCGTGCTCTGGTTGTGCGCGGCGATGCGATAGTAATAGGTCTGGCTGGGGGAGATACCATAATCAGTCCACGCCTCGGCGTTGGCCGGGCGCACGTCCCATATCCTGAATTGTCCTTGGTTCAATGCTTCGATTCCCCGCCATATCTCGAAGCGTGATTCTGCGGTGGAATTGTCGTTCCACCCTAATGTAATGGACCATGGGATGTTCTGCGCGGTGACACGTAATCCATCCGGGGGATTCAATCCATTGGGGATGGGGGAGTTCTCTAAAATAGTTACCACAGCCCGGGAGGGGGAAGCTGTCGTATACCCGTTTCCAGGGAGGATGGTCAATTGCACCTGTTCCTGGTGTTCGACTAAATCCGTGAACCCCGATCCCACGGTGGCGGTGTCTTTGATGGGGGCGATGATGACATCTGCGGATTGAAATCCACTGGGGATGATAACATACCCGGTTTGGGGAACATAGTCAATGCCATCCCCATAATTATTGGCTGTGCCCGTCAAGGCGTAATCCACGCGTAATGGGGCCACGGTGCTTCCCCTTCGTACGACGGTGAATATTCCCACATTCGAGGAGATATTGCCGAACGCCCCTTCCTCACGCGTCACGTCATCCGTGGCGATAACCCCCACGCTATTCCCAGATGCGATGGCCGAGAGGTTGGCGGTGTTGGCCAATGACCCTAATGAGAATAGCAATGTGATCACCAGCAGGATCCCCAGGACGGCGCAGAAGAGCACGAGGGCATTGAAAAATAGGCTAGACTGATTCTTGGTGGGGTGGGAGTAGGATGGCATAGGCTCTTCACGCGCTTCATGGTTTTAAGGATACCATATCCCCACCCCCCTCAAGTTATGTGTTTTTTCCCCCATTGCGCCCTCCTTTATAAACAATAGGCCCAATTAAATAGTATGCTTGTCGATATATCGTCCATCAGTATGCTTGAGCTTCAGGTCCTCTGGCACCTTTTCACCAGGGAAGCGCATGGATATGCCCTCATCCAGGATCTTTCCAAACACCGTTCGTCCCCCCTGACCCCCGGGACATTGTACCCTCTCCTGGCCCGCTTCGAGAAGCAGGGCCTCATCGCCGTGACAGCAACCGGGGAGCGGGAGAAGAAGGTGTATGCTTTAACCCATGAGGGGAAAAACCTCCTCGACAAACTATCCCATGAGTTCATCGAGACATTTGATGGGATTTATACCAAGTATCATTGTACCGCGTGTGCGCATTTTTTGCATGATAAGGAAAGACTGGGCATCATGGAAGTTTCCCATAAGGTGGAGCATTAGCTATGTCTTCGAACACCCAAACAGTGGAGAGCAAAATAATTGAAGGGCGAGAGACGGCCAAAACATTAGTAGAATTGGATAGGGATGTTTTTGATCACGCGGATGAAGAGCGGCACATTTACAAGGCAAAACCAGGATTAAGCGAAGAGCTCGTGCGCGAAATTTCAAAGCAGAAAAACGAACCACAATGGGTGTTGGATATTAGACTAAAGGGCTTGCGTGCGTTTCAACAAACAGCTGTTCCAACTTGGGGTCCGGATTTATCGGCATTAAATTTTGATGAAATTATTTATTATGCCCGGCCTGATGCAAAAAGTGACAGTGAGAAATGGGATGAAGTTCCTGCCGATATTAAAAAAACATTTGATCGCCTGGGCATTCCGAAAGCCGAACAAAAATATCTGGCTGGCGCGGGGGCGCAATATGATTCAAATGTAGTTTACCACAACCTCCGTGAAGACTTGGCTAAAAAAGGAGTCATCTTCGAAGACATGGATGTAGCGCTGCAAAAATATCCCGAATTAGTCAAAAAATATTTCATGACGCGCTGCATCCCGGTCACCGACCATAAATTTATCATGCTCCATGCCGCGGTGTGGAGCGGGGGGAGTTTCATTTATGTTCCCAAGGGAGTGAAAGTCGATCTCCCCTTGCAGGCCTATTTCCGTATGAACGCTAAATCGGGTGGTCAGTTTGAACATACACTAATTATCGTTGAAGATGGGGCCGAGCTTCACTATATTGAAGGCTGTAGTGCCGCTTTATACTCTCCCAATTCCCTCCACGCGGGGTGTGTGGAAATCTATGTGGGAAAGAATGCCCGCATGCGGTATTCTTCCGTGGAGAACTGGTCCAAGAACACCTATAACCTCAACACCAAGCGCGCGGTCGTGGATGAGCATTCCCTCATGGAATGGGTTTCCGCCCAGACCGGGAGCGGGGTCACCATGCTCTACCCCTGCTCCATCCTCAAAGGGGCGGATGCCAAAGCCGATCATATTTCCATCGCGGTCGCTGGAAAAAATCAACACCAGGATACGGGCGCAAAGGTCTACCATCTCGCCCCCCGCACCACTTCCATCATCCGTGCCAAATCCATTTCCAAGGATGGGGGCATCAGCGCCTTCCGTGGTCATGTGAAGGTGAACAAAGAGGCTGTGGATGCCAAGGTTTCTGTGAAGTGCGACGCGTTACAGATGGACGACGCCTCAGTTTCCAACACCTTTCCCTATCTCAAAATCCTCACCAGCGAGGTCGATGTGGCGCACGAAGCCACGGTAGGGAGGATTGACGCCGACCATCTGTTCTACTTGATGTCCCGCGGCCTGGATGAGGAGCAGGCGATGCAGCTCCTCGTGGCGGGATTCATCGAGACGATTGTGAAGGAGCTTCCTCTCGAGTATGCGGTGGAGCTAAATCGTCTCATCGCTTTGGAGATGGAATCCCATTAGGAGACATGATCATGACTTCTTTCTCCATGCGTCAGCAGCAGGCCGCCAATGGTTTTTCCGCGCTCCCTTATCCCACTTTCACATATGGTTTGGACATTCGTTCCACTCTAGCGTTGCCGGTGGAAACCCATATGCGTGCTTCTTCTATCCCGCAAGAACCTTTGTTACATCCCCTTCCCGATGGAGCAATCTTTTGTGACCTCCCCACCGCGATGCACACCCATTCCCACATCATCGAGCCCTACCTCGGCTCTCTGTTATCTTCCCAAAATAAATTCGAGGCCTTCCACTTATCGATGATCAAAAATGGTTTTTTCCTCTACCTCCCCCCGCATGTGCAGGTGAAAGAACCCATCCTCATCCCCTCACTCCCGGACGCGGTGTCGCATCTTTTCATCTATGCCTCCCCCCATTCATCCGCCACTATTTTCCACCCCGAAAATGATGATGGCCAAAAATCTTTCCGGAGTTCAGCCGTGGAAATGGTCGCTGAGGAAGGGGCGCGTATCCATTATTCATCCCTCCAGGATTTTTCGGGGGTCGATCATCGTTTTTCTTTCAAACGGGCCCGCATAGGAAAGGATGCCAGCGTGGATTGGCATTGGGCCGAATTCGGTTCCGCCTTCACCAAACTGGATGTCATATCTTTTCTGGAAGGGGCGAACGCCTCCACCCAAAACATCGGTGTCTTCGTGGAGAAGGGCTCCCAATCCATGGATATTGATGCCCGCGCCTACCACCGCGCCCCCCACACCCACAGCCACCTCCTGGCCCGGGGGGTTTTGGATGATTATTCCAAGAACGTCTACAAGGGTCTCCTCAATATGCGTCCGGAAGCCCGCGGGGCGGTAGGGAATCAGAGGGTGGATGTCCTTCTCCTTTCCCCCCATGCGGAAGCCGATCCCGTTCCCGCGCTCGAAATAGAGGGGAGTGATGTGCGTTGCTCTCATGCCGCCACGGTGGGTCGCCTGGACAAGGAGCGTCTCTTCTACCTCGCCTCCCGCGGCCTGGACGAGGATGCGGCCCGTGCTCTTTACATCCGGGGTTTTCTAGAACATATTTTATCTCAATTCCCACACACTTTTTTCCATGCCGATTGCCAGCATATCATCGATTCCCGTCTCCACTTGCATCATCCCGCTCCTATTTCCCCAGAGGTCGTGGCATGATCTCCCCTAAGATTAGGGACCAATTCCCTATTCTCCAGAGAAGGATTCGGGATAACAAACCCCTGGTCTACCTAGACAATGCGGCCACCACCCAAAAACCGCGCGTGGTTATCGATGCCATGTCTGATTTCTACCTCCACCACAACGCCAATGTCCACCGTGGCATTCATCAACTCTCGGAGGAGGCTTCCATCCGCTATGAGGAAGCGCATCAGCACGTTGCCCATTTCATCAATGCCCCCCGCATGGAAAATATTGTTTTTACCCGAGGCACCACGGATTCGCTCAACATGCTCGCTCGCATGCTTTCTTCCCAAGTCAAACGCGGAGACTCCATCGTCGTATCTGGGTTGGAACACCATTCCAATCTCATCCCCTGGCAGCAGCTTGCGCGCGCTAAAAAGGCGAAACTCCGCATACTACCCATCGACAAAAAGGATGGCACGCTCGATGAATCCGCATTTTCCCAATTAATCGATGACACAACCAAAATCGTTTCCATCGCTCATGCGTCCAATCTTTTGGGTACAATTCTTCCCATCCAAAAAATAACTCAACGCGCCCATGACGTGGGGGCCTATGTCTCCCTTGATGCGGCCCAGAGCGTGGGCCATTTTCCCGTGGATGTTCATGCATTAGGGGTCGATTTCGCCTCTTTCTCATCCCACAAGATGTATGGTCCCACGGGAATTGGCGTGCTCTATGGCCAAAAGGAGCACCTGGAAACCCTTCCCCCCGTGTCATTCGGTGGGGAAATGGTGCGCGAGGTCACTTATGAAACCGCGACCTGGAATAATCTTCCTTGGCGCTTCGAGGCCGGCACGCCTCCCATTGCGGAGGCCATTGGTCTGGACGCGGCCGTGCAATTCCTATCCGATATTGGCATGGCCCCAATTCGTTCTCATGAAAAGGAGTTGGTGAAAACCCTCCTCGATGACTTGGCACAGATTCCAACCATCCAAACCTATGGACCATCTTCCTCCAAGCGGGTGGGGTTAGTGGCTTTCAACGTCGATGGGGTGCATCCTCATGACCTGGCCTCCCTCTTGGACCACGATGGCATTGCCGTGCGCGCAGGTCACCATTGCGCTATGCCCCTCACCCGCGCCTTAGGTTTGTCATCCTCCGTCCGGGCGAGTCTGGGACTCTATTCCCAATCTTCCGATGTCGCTGCGCTCGTGCGCGGAGTGAAAAAAGCCCAAGGGATTTTCGCGAGGGGATGAAATGAATGGCGAGACCCTCGAAAAAGAGTTTGCAGGCGCCGGAATGTACCGCGAGCACATCCTGGATCATTACCAACATCCCCGCAACTTCGGGGCGCTCACGCGGTGCACCTTTTCCCACACTGAGTTGAATCCAGTCTGCGGGGACATGGTGTCCTTTACCTTGAAAATGGATGCGCATGGAAAAGTGGAAGATGTTCGTTTCTCCGGTCACGGGTGCGCCATCTCCATGGCTTCCGCTTCCCTTTTGTCTGACGAGGTGAAAGGCAAGACCATCCCCCAAATCAAACACATGGACAAGAAGGTTATCCTCGACCTGCTCGGCATCCCTTTAGGACCGGTGCGCTTGAAGTGCGCGATGCTGTCATTGGACACGGTTAAGAATGCCATCAAAATTGGTGAAGAATATGGGGGGAGAAAATAGCATGGCCGATCTGGAAATCCGCGATCTGCATGTGAATGTGGGGGATAAAGAAATCCTCTCAGGCATATCCTTGGATATTAACCGCGGGGAAATTGTCGCCCTCATGGGTCCGAATGGCTCGGGCAAGTCCACGCTGGCCTTTGCGCTCGCGGGCCACCCTAAATACACGATAACCAAAGGGAGCGTCCTATTCCTGGGCCAAAATCTCCTGGCTATGAAACCCCATCAACGCTCCCGTGCCGGGTTGTTCCTCTCCTTCCAGTATCCGGCGGAGATTTCAGGCGTCACGGTCTCCAATTTCCTCCGCACCGCCCTCAATACTCATCTTTCCCAACCCTTGAAGATTTCCGAGTTTGCCTTGCGTCTGAAAGAGAAGATTGCTTTGTTGAAGGTGGATCCCAAGCTCGTCAACCGCTATTTGAACGAAGGTTTTTCAGGGGGCGAGAAGAAGCGCATGGAAATATTGCAATTGGCCATGCTCCTCCCCAAGATGGCCGTGTTGGATGAAACGGATTCCGGCACGGATGTGGATGCATTGAAGATCATCGGCGAGGGCATCACCACCATTTCTAATAAAGAAGACATGGGCATCCTCATCATCACCCACTATAACCGAATCCTTCATTATGTATCCCCCTCGCGCGTGCACATCATGCACCAGGGTAAAATAGTGAAATCTGGGGGAATGGATTTGGCACAGGCCATCGAGAAGGACGGTTTCGAAACCGTATTGAAGGAGGTTGTATAATATGCCCGAGCACCAAAACCAACCGGAGAACCGTTCTCCCGATGCGGGGGACTCCCCCAATAATTTCCCGGAAACCCAGTCCGAAACCTCTCATGCATCCGTCGTCTCCCCTGGCCCCGCATCCACGCATCCTTTCGTGGATGCCACACCCACCGGAGACCCCCTCCTGGATGCCATCAAAAAGGCCTTATCCCAAGTCGAGGACCCCGAGTTGCACGTGGACATTTTGACCCTCGAATTGATCTACGATGTAAAAATCCATGACGGCCACGTGGACATCACTATGACTCTGACGTCCATCGCCTGCCCCTATGGTCCCATGCTCGTGGAGATGGTCCGCCAATCCGTATCCAAGGTTGAAGGGGTTAAGCAAGTGAACGTACAAGTCTCATTCGAACCCCCCTGGCAACCCTCCGAAGACCTGAAGGCGATGATGGGGCTATTGTGAACAAACTTTAGGGAGTATTAAGTGGTAAGAGAGAACTTTTTTTTAGGGGAATATAGTTAATGCAGGGCATCAACAAAAATAAACCCTTGTAAAAATTGATCCACTTCATTTCGGGATTATCAGAATCTCACGGACGTACTACGCTGGAGTGGAAATAATAAACTTCCCACAACAAAAGGCTCCCCGGCCCTCCTCCGAATTTCCAATCCCGCGACGTATCCCATCACCGCCGCCCGCCACAGCGGGTTTAGCAGAATTCGCAAATTTCGTCTTTGTTCTTTGCCTTTTTCTCGTCTTTGGCTTTTTTCTTATCGGGCATGGTATCCCTCCCCTCGTGACTTACTTTCAAATCGTTCGTTTTTAATCCTTCGCCACCCCCAGGTATACGCGTCGGAAGGTGATGACATGACATCAAATGACATTGGAAAGGAATCCATCGCGTTACATGAAAGACTGGGGGGAAAGCTGGGCACGTATTCCAAGATGAAAATAGAATCTCAACACGACCTGTCGTTAGCCTACACCCCGGGCGTCGCCCAGGTGTGTCTCGAAATTCATAAGAATCCCGCGCGCGCTTTCGACTTAACGCTCAAAAAGAATGCCCTGGCCGTCATCTCTGATGGCTCCAAAGTTTTAGGCTTAGGCAACTTAGGGGCTTTGGGGGCCATTCCCGTGATGGAGGGGAAGGCCGTTCTGTTTAAGGAGCTCGCAGGCATCGACGCTTTTCCCATCTGCATCAACACGCAGGATACCCAAGAACTCATCCGGGTCATCCGTGAGATTTCCCCTGTTTTCGGTGCCATCAACCTGGAGGACATCGTCGCTCCCAAATGTTTTGCAGTGGAGAAATCCCTCCAGGATTTGGGTATTCCGGTTTACCATGATGATCAACATGGGACCGCGGTGGTCGTTTATGCCGGTCTCACCAATGCCTCTAAAGTGATGGGCAAATCATTCAGCCAATTGAAAGTATGCATCAATGGGGCCGGGGCCGCGGGCCACGCCGTGGCAAAAATGCTTTTGGGCATGGGTTCTCCCGACACCTTCCCATCCGTGAAGGAAGTGGTGGTGGTGGATTCCAAGGGCATCCTGTATGATGGCCGAAACGACATGGATCCTGATAAACAGGCCCTGGCGCGGATGACCAATCCCTCAAAACGGGAGGGAAAGTTGAGGGAGGCATTGGAAAACATGGATGTATTCATCGGTGTCTCGGTGGCGGGCGCCCTGAAACCCGAATGGATGGCTAACATGAATGAAAAACCCATCATCTTTGCCCTGGCCAACCCCACCCCCGAAATCATGCCCGATGTGGCTAAGGCCGCGGGCGCAGGTATCGTGGCCACGGGGCGGAGTGATTTTCCTAATCAAGTGAATAATGCCCTCGCCTTTCCAGGGGTGTTTCGCGGGGCCATGGATGCGCGGGCCATGCGGATTACGGAAAGCATGAATGCCGCGGCCGCCCTAGCATTGGCGGGTATGGTGACTAACCCCTCGGAAGCATCCATTCTCCCCGAACTCCACGACAAGAATGTGGCGGCCGTCGTGGCAGCCGCGGTGAAAGCCCAAGCGCTTCGTGAGAATGTCACGCGCCCATAGGGGGTTGGGACGGCGTTTCCGTTTGAGGCGGCGGGGCCATTTCCAACTCCCTTCCTTTCTCCGTCAATATCAAAATATTCCCCCGTCCTTTCTTGATCTTCTTGATCAACCCATAGGATTCCAATTCCGACACGATCAATGATACCTTGGCTTCTCCAATAGTGATGTGGCTGCGCAAATCCTTCTGCGTCATCCTATTTCCTCCGCGTCGAAGATGATGAATGACTTCCACCGCATACTTATCCAAAGCTTCCACACTAAATGGTTTAGGCCATTGTTCCATCTGTTCCGTCAACCGTTCGACGTGAGTCAAATCCTGTGTTTCCGGTAATGATTTGGGGATGTTGCCGCTCTGCTTCACATGTAACACCGCATACCCCGCCCCCAGGATGAGGGTTCCCACAATTCCCATCCAGATGAGGGGGGTCTGCATGACCTGTTCCCACATGGTTAATGGTTCATCGTCCGGCAGGGGGTCATCAGGCAACCCATTGAGAGTGGGGAGCATGATCAAATCAACCACGAATGTCCCTTCTCCGGTGATGGATATGGTTTGGTTGGTATCCATCAGTAAAATTCCCCGCTCGCTATAGGAGGCCCGGATGGTATAGTCTCCCGGTCCAATGGTAAAGGCGTATTGTCCGTCCTTGGAAAGCTTGGTTTGCGCGGGCTGGGTGTCAATAGTGATGACGGTATTCCCCAATGGCTCTAGGGTCAGGCCGTCATAAGCCGTTCCGGTGATCGTGGCCGCGTGCACCATTCCAAGGATGAGGAAAAAGGATAGCCCCACGAGTCCAGCGTGCCGTATAATGGATGAGTCCATGCTCTATGTTTGCTCTATCCTTCCTTAAAAGAATGCGGCTCAATCCGACCTTTATCTTTTCATCCGAGGGCAGATAAAGCATTTCGACACTTTTTTTACCACTCTTTGGCGAGGTTCATGAAGAATGCTTTTAAAGAAAAAAGAGAATAACCCTTCATGCGCCTGCTCTTTGCCTTCTCATTCCTACTCCTAGTAATCATCCTTCCCCTCTCCCCGGTCGTGGCTGAAAATAAATACGACCCTTCCTCCTTCCGCATCAGTTCTTCCTCTCGTATTCCAGATGGAACAGTATCCCTCATCTCGCCCCCCCTTCCTATTCATTCGGGTCCTACTACCCTCATTGATGTCGAGACCGAAGGCCAGGTCGTGAGGAATGAACAGGTGGTGGCTCGATCTACGTATGCGGCCGCCCGTGCCAACCTGGCCAATGCTTCCCAGTCCGAACGCCGCGAGGCCATTCAATCCTATAGTGATAGCCGGGCGCTGCTCATGGGGGCCATCCTCAATTCCCTCATCACCATCTATCATAAGACTAATCTCCTCACCGAGCGGATGGAAACAGCGACGCTCCGCCTCGACACATTATATGCGCGCAAGCGCGCCGGGGGGGTGCAGGTTCCCTCGTACGACGCCCGCTACCAGGCACTTAGGACTGAGTGGGCCGAAATCAGTTCTCAGAACGCCGAGGCCGCCCAGGCATTAGAGGCCGCCGCCACCTCCCAGAACAAGGACCCCTCCATTAGGGAAGCCAAAGAATCCTTGAGGCGTTCCATCACTCGTCTCCAATCCTTCCTGGAAGATTATCGCGCGCTCGCGCAAGATGTCGTGCAAGCCCGTTGAATTAGCTGGAAAGTGTATGGGTGAAGAAACCCATTTTAGTATTTCCCCCGCATCTCCTCTCTCTTTTTCATCCCATAGTCTAATACCCATTTTTAATCAATCCACCCTCTCTATCCTCTCATGCCCTCCCCCCGCGATGTCATCATTCTGGGTGGTGGTATCTCCGCCCACACCGCGGCGCTCTATTCAGCTCGCGCCGCCTTGCAGCCTCTTATCATTTCAGGGGAGAAACCTGACCAACTGTCATTGACCACGCTTGTGGAGAATTTCCCTGGTTTTCCTAATGGGATTAATGGTCCTGATCTCGTGACGAATGCGCGTCAGCAGGCTGAAAAGTTTGGTGCGCAATACCAAAGCGGTCGCGCCACCGCCATTCAACGTCTTCCAAATGGCTTTTTTGAAGTGACCACGACCGAAGGAATTTTCCAAGCTCGCACCGTCATCATTAGCACGGGGGCGGATGCCCGTGTCACGGGTATTCCGGGAGAAAAGGAATTCTTCGGACGCGGCGTTTCCACGTGTGCGGTGTGCGACGCGGCCCTCTACCGGGGGAAAGAAACGGTTGTCATCGGGGGTGGGGATTCAGCGATGGAGGAAAGCCTGGCCTTGTATAAGTTTGCCAAGAAAGTCACCATCGTCCACCGCCGAGATACCTTCCGCGCCTCCCAGATCATGCAAGACCGGATGGTGGGGTTGAAGGATAAGGTCACCGTCCTCTGGGATTCGGTTCCTATGGGGGTGCTGGGTGACAAATTGGTATCAGGGGTGAAGATAAAGAACCTCAAGACGGGAGTGGAAACCATTCTCCCCGCTGATGGCATGTTCCTCGCCATTGGGCATATTCCCAACACGGATTTCCTCAAAGATTTTTTGACCCTGGATGCCAATGGTTTCATCATCACGCAGGGGGTGAAGACCTCGCAACCCGGGGTGTTCGCGGCGGGTGACGTGATGGATCCCCGTTACAAGCAGGCCATCACGTCCGCTGGCACCGGGTGCCAGGCCGCGCTTGAAGCCGAATGGTATATTGAACATCTCAAAGCGGAGGGTAAATATGAGTCCTGATTTCCATTCGACTCGTGTCCCATCCTTCTTTTAAACTTCAATTTTTCTCCCTCGCTATCACCCGAAGGGGGGATTACCTTCCATGACTATTTATGATCCATTCGGTCCCGAGAAAATCATCCAGTTGTACGATCCCAAATCCGGGATGCGCGGGGTAATCGTAATTGATAACACCGCTCGCGGCCCCGGGAAAGGGGGCACGCGCATGACGGGAAGTGTGAGTCTCCAGGAAGTGATGCGCCTCGCCCGCACGATGACATGGAAGAATGCCATGGCCGATCTCCCCTTCGGAGGGGCCAAATCTGGTATTATCTTTGATCCTCATTCCCATTCCCCTCAAAAAAAGAAGCAAATCGTCGAAGCATTCGGCCGCGCCCTTAAGGGAATGGCCCCCCATCTGTATATCGGGGCGCCCGACATGAACATGGCCGAGAAAGAGATGGCCTGGATTGTTCAGTCCGTGGGAAACCGGAAGGCCGTTACCGGTAAACCCTTTTCCATGCGCGGCCTCCCTCATGAGTTAGGATCCACTGGCTTCGGGGTGGCGCATGCCACATTATTAGGCATTCATCACATAGGGATGAACCCCGAGGAGGCACGCGTGGCCATCGAAGGGTATGGCAACGTGGGCACGTTCGTCCACCAATACTTATCCGAATGGGGAGTTATGGTGACTGCGGCTTCCGATTCCAAAGGGGTCATTTCAGATAACCGGGGATTGGATTATGAGCGCCTAATCAAAATTAAAAAAGAACAGGGGAGCGTGACCAAATACCAAGGGAAATACGCCCGGGTTTCTTCCAACATCCTCACCGCGCCCGCCAACGTATTAGTCACGGCGGCCATCCCCGATCTGGTGACGATGGAAAACATCTCCCAGGTCAAACATTCCCTCCTCGTGGAAGGGAGCAACATCCCCATGTCCTTGAGTGTGGAGAAGCGTCTCCACGCGCGTGGCACGTATGTCATTCCCGATTTCGTGGCCAACGCGGGAGGCGTTATTTCTTCCTATGTGGAGCATATCGGGGGCACCCAAAACCAGATGTTCCGGATGGTGGAGTCCAAGATCAAGAAGAACGTGAAAGCCATGTTCCACGAGCATCGTAATAAAGAATCCCCACGCGACGCCGCCATGCGCCTCGCCATCCGGCGAGTAAAGCAGGGCAAATGGAAAGGACCTAAGGTGTAATTCGGTTCTTTTTTAATCCCAGCTTCGACTATGGGGGCCGCCGCTTCGAGGACGAGGATGGCGTAATCGAATAGGATCGTAATGTTCTTTCATAAAAGATTCTGCTTGTTTTTTCGCGGCTGCCTTTGTTACTCCTTGGTCCATTAATTTTTTAACAAGGCCATTTGCGATCTCTTGCCGGGGCATTCCTAAAAGACCAAATCCTATCACAAAAGATGAATCAAGTCGTGGGCCTTGTTTGTTTACTTCAGGTTTGCGGTATCTTCTGGGTTTTGGCATATCCAGCGGTAGGATCTGGAGATATAAAATAGTATATGCCTTTACTCGATATGCCTTCTCCCTTTTCTCTTGCCCATGAAGATGGGCAAGCTTCTGCGCGTGCAGGGAAATTGAATCTCTCCCATGGGAAGGTCGAAACCCCTTTTTTCATGCCCGTGGCCACCAAAGGAAGCGTGAAGCACCTCACTATCAACGAAGCCTCCCAGATAGGTTACCGGTGCCTGATTGCCAATGCCTTCATATTCTATCTCCGCCCCGGCCTGGACGTGGTTGAGCGAGCGGGGGGTATTCATTCGTTCATGGGTTGGAAGCACAACCTTTTCACCGATTCCGGGGGTTTCCAAATCCTGGACGAAGGGTTTCTCCGCGCCCGCACGGAAGAGGGGGTGGTGCTCAACAATCCCTTCACCAAAAAGCCGGACTTGTTTACTCCCGAGCGATGCATGGAGGTACAAATGCGTTTGGGCAGCGATGTGGCCATGTGTCTGGATGATGTTCCCCGGTTTGGGGAGGATAAGGGTAAACCGTTTTATGCGGAAACACTCCAGCGAACGTTGCAGTGGGCCCAGCGCTGTCGTTCCTCGCATGAATCCAAGAAACAGTTGTTGTTTGGTATTTCTCAGGGTGGAACTTTTTTGGATTTGCGAAAAAAGGGTTTAGACTCTTTGAAAGAAATGGGTTTCGACGGGATGGCTTTGGGGGGCCTCGCCATCGGCGAACCCAAACCCACGATGCAACGCATTATATCCCTGGGTAGAAAAACCATTTCGGCGGATATGCCCCTCTACGTGATGGGGTTGGGTACTCCAGAAGATATCATCCAGGCCATTTCAAATGGGGCAGACATTTTCGATTCGGCATTTCCAACCCGAACCGCCCGTCATGGCCTCGCCCTCACTTCCAGTGGAAGGATTTCTATCCGCCATTCCAAGTACGCTTCCGATTTTTCCCCACTTGATTTGGATTGTTCATGCCTCATCTGCCATTCCCATTCTCGCGCTTTCCTGCACCATCTTTCAAAAAATAATGAGGAGTCCGGCGCCCGTTTCTTAACGCATCATAATCTCGCGTTCCTCCAGCGCACCCTGGAAGAGGCCCGCACGGCTATTCGTGAAAACGAATTCCATTCCTTTGCCACGCAATTCCTCCAATCCTTCCACTCTGGGCAGGTGCCCTCACAGTTATAAACACTCGAAACAGGAGTTATGGGAAGGTGGTTCCATGGCATTCACAGCTCCCAAAATCCAAGATATTCTGATTCCTGATTTCCAGCGCGTGGCGCACGACGCGCCGGTGACGTCCCTATATACTGCTTTGGGGAAGAGCAAGGGTGTCCCTGCTCTCGTGTTCAAAGGGAAGGATTTCGCCGGCCTCGTAACGGCCTCCGAGTTGCTTCGGAATGTGAATGCCTCCCGGACAAAGGTTTCCACCCTCCTCCGGAAAACGCCTTCCTTAAAATTTTCGGATTCACTTGAAACGGCTATTCACCTCATGCGGGATGCGGATGTCCGGGTTTTACCTGTCATGGTTAGAGGAAACGTCGTGGGGATCGTGCGCGCCAGAGATATATTGAAAGCCCTCATCAAACATCCTGTTTTTGACCAAGTGACTGCGTCCCGGTTGGCCACCCTTTCTCCCTATTCAGTATCCCCAAATGATGACCTCGGCAAAGCGCTCACTATCATGCGCGATAACCACGTGCGCAAACTTGCCGTTACGGACGCGCGGGGCCTTCCAGTGGGGTTGATAAAACTGGAGGATCTGGCCGGTGATATCCTGGCCAAGATGGATACGGGCCCCGATAAATATTTCCGGATGGGCAAGGATGCCCAATCCATATCCAAACCCTCCCCTATGAGCATGAAGGTCGCGGGCATCATGGAAGATCTCCCCGTGATTGTGGATCCCGAGGCCCGGATGCGGGATGTCCTAAAACAGATGGCCAAACAGAACAATCCGGCCGTCCTGGTAAAGCACAACATGCTCATCGCGACGCAGGATGTGTATAACTATTATCTGGCGGCGCTTCTTCCTCAAACCCTGCCCATCGCCATCTCTCATCTCCCGGATGTGGATGGGATTGATCAAGGGTTCATCGAGCAGACTTTGGAGCGGACATTCCAGAAGCTCATGCGCGTTCTGAAAAGCGATCATCACTTGCATGCTGTCTACAAGCAGGTTCAAAAATCAGGCTTGCGAGCCCGAACCAATGTCCGATTGTCCCTTGAAGGCGCGGGTCGCTCCTACCATGCCGAAGCCACGGATTGGAAGGTCCGCCTCGCTACCGTAGAGGCGTGTAAAACCATCGAGAAAGAGGTTTTACGGGCATTTAGATCCAATTCCTCCCGCAAGAATAGGGCAGTTTAAAAGCATTCATCCCGGCTCATGGGTATGGTGGAATTCAAAACCAAAATTTCCAACATCCTGGATTATCCCGCCCCCGAGAATGGCGCCACGCGCGTGTTCGAGTGTCCCATTCCGGATGGAATTGAAATGCCCTACCTCCCTGGTCAATTCGCCATGATTTCCCATCCGGAAGTCAAATTACTAGCCAACCCCACCCAAACCAAATGGGCGTCCTATTCCATCTCCTCTTCCCCCACCCAAAATGAAAAATTGGAGTTCTGCCTCGGTGGAGGCTCCCCCACGGGGGTGACGCACCGGCTCATGCAGGCCAAAGAAGGGGAAGAGATAGCTATCCGCGGCCCTTTTGGTAAATTCATTCTTGAAGAGGACGCACCCGAATATGTTATGCTCGCCACGGGCACGGGCATTGCTCCCATCATCTCCATGACGCGCACCCTCCTGGCCAAAGGGAAAACGGTTCCCATCTCTCTTTATTTCGGTTTCCGTTTTCCCGGGCAATTCATGTATCGCGAGGAACTCTTGGCGCTCCAGGAACAATATCCCCACTTTCATTACTATCCCATTGCCTCTCGTCCAGAAGACTCGTGGGGGTTTGCTAAAGGACACATCCAAGATGTGTTGAAAGACTATCATTCTCCCTCATCCAATCAGGCGAAAGTATACATCTGCGGCAAGCCCGCTATCGCAGAGGAACTGGTCACCTTTTGCCAGGAAACCCTTCATTTCCCCACAGCCAATGTGCACATCGAGAAATGGTGAATTTATGGCCAAACCCTTTTTCATGAAGCTCGTGGTGTATGCCCCCAAAACGCATGTTGATCCTATTCTCGAGGCATTGCATCAGACTGGTTGCGGGAAATCAGACGGCGGCAAATACGAAGGACGCGCCTTCCTCACATTCGGACATGGCACATGGATCGCGCTCAAGGGGAGTAAGCCTTTCAAAGGGCGTCTCAACCGTCGCGAAATGGTTCAGGAAGTCCGGATCGAGACCACGTGTCCCAAAGAAAAATCGGCAGACATCCTCCGCATCATCCGATCAATTCATCCCTATGAAGAACCCGTGATTGAAATCTATTCCTTGGACGCCGTTTCCAATGCGGCCCCCCTCAAGGCAGGGGCCAAAGTTCTCCGGTACAAGTAGCGGAAACTTTTTACAAAAAAGTTTCATCAAAACAAACTTTTTAGGAAAAAGTTTGATCAAAAAATCTTTTTACAAAAAAGTTTCATCAAAAAACGGGTAATACTTCTTCTTTTAGGGTGGCTTGTATCTCCCATTTTAGGCGAGCGAGCACGTAGGCCGAATGAGATTCTTTGTACTAAAGTGATGCCCCGCCTTTCAGCCGGGAAGGTCTTCGTTTATATTGGATATTACTCCTCTCAACCTATGCCGGCAAAAGGGTGGGGGTCTCGGTGGGCGAATAAAGCCAGGCTCCTTGGCCGCGGAATGCTTCCAAAAAGAGTGGGGAAAGAAATGCATCGCGCGATATTGCGCTGGAGCGGGAGGGATGTTTCCCGACATGATAAGGCTCGAAAGATTGTTCAACGCCAGGATCCGGGAGCTATTTTATTGCGGGAAAATTTCAGAAAACATGCTTCTGAATCAGTAGAAGCAATGTCCCCTGCCCGCGAGCTGGTAGAAGAAAGGAAAAAATTGACTGACAAAATAGAAGGTATAACAAATGCCCTTTCATCCATGAGAGGAGGTACCGACGTTTATAGAGAAAGGCTATCGGAACTTCAACGATCAGTGCAAAAAAAAAATAATATTAATCGGCAAATCAGAGAATTAACGCAACCCTTTTTCCATCTTACGTATGAGTACTCGGCGAGAATGGAAGCGGCTCATCTGGCGCTCGATTGGATGGGGTTCGGGTTCCAAAAACCGGCGCATCAGGTCATCCGCGAATCTATAATCACACAGGCGCCTCATTTGTTCGCCCAAGATCCCTTCCAATCCACACACAAAATCGACAAACGCGTGGTGGCGGCTTCCCGATTACAGAGTATCAAACGACTGATTCCCATCCTAGGCCCTCTCGGGGCGCGCCGTTTCTACCGGCGTTTCCAGAAATTCTATTCCGTGCTGGCCCAATGACGAAACGAAAAAAATAATTTAAAAAAAGGAATACATCGGCTTCCGCCGGTGATAAAAAGGATTTATTTCTCTATTTGGTTTCTATTCCTTTGAGACACCACAAACCCACCCGCCAGCAACACGCTGTATAGAATGAATGGCATGACGGTTATCAACACTTCCAAATTCGGTAAAGGATTCGAGGCGGTGATTTCCATCCGAATGGGCGCCGCGCTCACGCTCGCGATGAACGCGAACAGGAACAGCCCCACCAAAGCTGGGTCAAATTAGCCTCTCATGTGAAAAAGCCCGTGATTCCCATGGAAGAACGCCGACGAATGAAATTGGATGCCATTCAATCCACCAAACGCGTGATGCGGGATGATCGTCATGTAACGGCTACCAGATTGGCGGAATTACGTAGTGAGATCAATCAGATACGTTGGGATTCTCCCAGTGAAGCAATACGCCTTTCGCGGTTAAACACCTTCATCTCGGATGTCCGAGATCGTCTCGCAATGATAACCGCGGAAAGACGTGGAAGGGTCCAGGCCCATTACACCGTCGCGGCAAGGCATGGAGCTGCGTTGCAGGCAATCTCCATGCTTCCCCAATCGGCTCGCGAAAAAATCAATGAAATAGGACTACTCGAACTATCTGAGATCATTTTCATCCCGGAAAAATACAATGGAGAATTGTTCACGTCACCAATTCCTACTCCGCGTTCCCACCGTGATTATGAGGGTAAATCTCCCCGCCAGATTCGTAGGATCGTTCTCGATAGGCTCCGACCCTATTTCAAACCGTTGGAGGCCCGATTATTCCTCTTCCATTTTTACCGCTATTTCCGCGCGTACACCACTCCTATTAGAAAACGCCGTCAGTAGTGCTCGAGCGCCTTGATCCCATAGGATATGGTCGACCCAGCTTTCACAACAGTTGCCACCTGGATGACTTCGGTGACTTCCTGCTCCGTGGCCCCATAGGCCTTGGCTTTCTGCGCGTGGGAATCGATGCAGTATTCGCATTGGATGGCGCATGACGCCCCCAAGGCGATCAATTCCTTCGTCTTCTTATCCAGGGCCCCCGCGGCCATCGCGGCATTCTTCCATGCGGCATAGGCCTGGCTGGATTGGGCCAGTTGCTTGAATTTCTCGGAAGCTTTCATATAATTTTCATAGAATAATTCGCTCATGTTTAGATTCACCTTCTGGCTCAACTCAATTCCTCTTTTTATGGGTGCCTTTGAGCAAGGGTATTTATGGGCCTGACAGGTTAGAAAGAACATGCCTCCCAAACGTATTCGGACTATGAAGAAGATTGCTTCCCTCCCTCGTTTAGTTAGGGGAAAAATAGGTGAATACATACTTCGAAGGGAATCACGAAAAATGGGGAAGTCCTTTCAGCGAAAAGATATGCGTTTTTACCTAACAGCAGCCGGGCTCGATAGTCTAGCCCAAAAAGAAGCTTTAACCCAGTATCATATTTTTAAAAATCGCTATTTTAAGAGGCGTTACATCAACAGGTTGCAGTCCGACCCCATTTTTTCCTTTGATGCGTCGCATGATCCAGCTGGGTCTAATCGTTTAATTCGCGCGGCGGCAAACGCCCAAATGAGAATTAATAGGGCCCGAAATCGAGCCCGGCGATTACGGTTTAGAAAGGATGTCATTACGGTCGCGGTAGAGGAAGCCTTTCGTTCGATTGGCGCATCAGCCCAAATATCACAAGACCTGGCCTCATATGGCAGGTTAATAGAATTGGTTCCTCGTTTTCCTTTGCCCTTCCATCCTCGGATTGGAACCACAATCGAAGAGGTCATTCTCCCGTCTAAAAAAATGAAATATGACCTGTATTCCCTTCTTCGGACCGAGATGAAAAGTCAATTCTCTCCATTACGCGCCAGGGCATTCGTAAACGCTTTTTATTTGATCTATATTTCATTGATGAGAGAAGTGGTAACTCGCGACTCTTAATTTATTAAAAAAAAATAGGGGGGGATTCTCCCCCCCTTTTAATTTTCATTCCTCGAGATCTTCGATCCCATTCTCGGTGACCGCGTACACGGCTTCCCCATCGGGCAATGAGGGGGAATCCACGAGCTTGGCGATGCGCTTGTTCTCTTTTCCCTTGCGCAGATATAGCCGCGTCTTGCTCGCGTGCGCCACTACATTTCCCCCTACGGGAGCAGTGGGGTCGCCGAACATGATGTCCGGTCGTTCCAGCACCTGGTTGGTTACGAGTACCGCGACATTGCTCACCTCGGCGAGCCTTTGGAGCACGCGCATGTGCTTGTTCAGGCGTTGCTGCCGGTCCGCGAGCTGTCCGCGTCCGATGAATTCGCTCCTGAATTGCGCGGTGAGGGAGTCGACAATAACCATCTTGATGTTCTTCTCCTTCACCAGGTCCGCGGCCTTCTCCGCGAGGAGCATCTGGTGGTCGGCGTTGTAGGCGCGGGCCACGAATATTTTCTTGAGCGCCTCCTGGGCGTCCATTCCATTGGCCTCCGCGATCGCCGTCACCCTTTCGGGTCGGAATGAATTCTCAGAATCGATGTAGAGGCAATTCCCATTCAACCCTCCTTCCTCGATGGGTTTCTGCACTGTCACCGCGGTCTGGAAGCACCATTGGGTGTTGTGCATGAACAATGGTTTTTCCCCCCCGATGAAACTATGGATGCCGGGGACGGTCAAATCGTACACCCAATTGTCATAGGAGACCTTTTTCTTGGATTCGATCCGTTCCCATTTTATTTTTCCTTCAGCAAGCGTCCGGAGGATCTTCAAGTCCTGTAGCAATTGCGCATCGGCCACTCTCTTTTGGATCATCCCCCTCAAAACCACTCCTATCTGTTGGGCCTTTTGGTCATTCATACCGCGGGAGATGTAATTCTGGAACGTGCTTTTTTTGATCCCCATTTCGGAATAGATTTCGTCTGTCCGGAAAGGGAGCAACGCCAATGCATCCATCACATTTCCGGGCGTCGGATGAGTCAACAATTCGAATGCGTTCCCCATCTCTTCCAACCGTTGCTTGAAGAACCAGTTTATTTTCTGCACGGTTTCTTCGGCTGTCCCATCATTCCGTGACGTGGTTGAAAAGTACATCTGCCAGATGGTCTTGAACTCGCTCTGCAGGATGTTTTTCTTACTCCATTGGTTGAAACGTCGTCGCGAGCCGCTCAATTGGAAATAGGCCCTTTTCACGATCTGGTCGAGCGCGTGGGTGGGAATCCCATAATGCGTCCCGATATTCTGGTCATTCAACTGCGTATTGGTTTTCAGATGGCTTCTTTCAAGCAATCGCTTGACTTTTTGCTTGCTTTTGGTGTCGGTGACATACACCAAGTATTGGGGCTTTCCTTCCACTATCCTTACTCCCGTGGTGGCCTGGATCCCTAATCGTGCATACAAATACGTAATCTGATGGTTGAGGGTTTTGGAGCGGGTGGACGTGGTGATGGTTTTATGGGCTTCCCCGTCCCCGTCAATGTACCCCCTCAGGAAGGCGGCCACGGCCCCATCGTCTGATTGCAACACCTTTTCAGGCACGAATTTGGTGTAGGAATCCGTGCGAGCCAATCCCTGCATCCATTCCCGAGTTGGTTTTTGGAAAATGATGAGGTTTTTGTCATAATTGACCGACGGGGTGTACCCGAATCGGGTTTGAATGAATCCTTTCAGCCAATTGAGTGTTCTTTCATCGAAGATGGTGATGCTCAGGGGGTTTCCGCACCCTTCTGCCACGAACAATCCAAGGAAATAGGCTTCATCTTCCGTCAGGGTTAGTTTTCCCACGTTTTGGATGATACCGGGGGCCCCGATGTAATCTCCTTCTTCCAATAGCCCGGTCGATTTCCACTGGATCCCATTCTCATTTAATGTAAGTAATGGATGCTGTTGGGTCAATCGCACGGTGTTTCCCCGGTTGGTCGTCACCTCGACCAATTCAGATACTTTTTCTTTGAATAGGTATTGCGCTTGGGCCGTTTGGATGTTCCCATCCAAATCGATTCCCATCACCTGCACGGGATGGTTCAAGTCGGCCAAAAACCCGCCATCATGCGCCCGTTCATTGATGGCATATTTTTGATACACCTCTTCCATGGAATCCAGGTGGGGCACATCGGGATTCAGATAGAATAAGGGAGTGGTCTTCTCCACGCATTTCCCAGAAGCGAATTTTCCATAAATCTCGGTGATGGACTGGGTTTCAATCCCGCCCCCGATCAGCTTATCCAGCTCGGCAGAGCCGGTGGTGATTCTTCCCACCAGTTTCCGTCTTTCCGCGAGGATGTCCGCGCTCTCATAGCCCATCTCGAGGGCGTCCCGTGCGGCTTTGATGGCCTTATCCGCGGTCCCTTCCCCCAGACTAGCGGCTTCAATCAATTCCATGGGCGAGGCCACGGCCACGCTCTCTAACGTTTTATATCCGGCGGAAAACAGCTTTTCCGCGGCGAGGGGCCCTATTCCGGGCAAATCTTTAATTTCTCGAATCTCTACTTTTGGCATACTTTTCCCATCCTGCCTCTTTTTTGGGTACGATTTGAGAAGCCGGCGTTTGGGGTGCCGCTTCCCTTGCACCTAATGAGACATCCAACATATCGTTGACCCGCTTAAAAAGCTTATGAGACCAAAGTTCCGAGGTCGTCGAACGGCTTCCATTGAAATCTTTTGTAAAAAACCCAAATAGGGCATTCATCCCATTCGGGCTGGGTGACAATCTCTTGTGGTGGGCCTTGAGATGGGCCGCAACACCTAATATTTGGAAATAAGCTGCAGAGGCATTGGCTCACCAAGCAGTTCTACCCACCCTTATTTTTTAGCGCTTGGTATCCGTATCCCGTCCGGATTTCCTGGAATTATTCGGTCGTCAGTTTGAATGCCCCGAGCGGGACATGGGCCTTCTATTACAACTTGCTCTGCGATTGAAACCCTTGGATGATACCTTAAAGTATGTACCCAATATTTATTCTATATCCTTCACTCAGGCCAAGGTGGCAGAACTCCTTAAATGCATAAAGGGAAAACAATCATAGTATGCCAAATGAAATAATCATAACTTGTTGCAAGGATCCTGATCTGGACGGTTTCGCCAGTGCAATCGGATATGCTGAGTTGTTGAGCAAAACTGGCACACCAACAATACCTTGGATTTCCGGGAATGTCCATCCAGAGGTTCATTTTGTCATGAAAAAATTCGATTTCCCATACCCCGTAGAAACCACCAATCCTGAAAATTTTGCTCAGTTTGTGCTGGTCGATTCCAGCGAATTGAATGGATTGGATAAACGCATCAAACCAGAAAACGTGATAGAGATCATCGACCACCGAAAAATCAATGATTCACATCTCTTTCCAAATGCCAAAATCCAAATCGAATTGGTAGGCTCCGCTGCCACCCTCATTACTGAAAAGTTCAAAGAAAAACAAGTTACTCCTTCCGCGAAGGCTGCTGCACTGTTGTATTCCGCGATTGTATCCAATACATTAAATTTCAAGGCAAAAGTAACTACTCAGCGTGATATGGCAATGGCTGAATGGCTCCTCCAGCAATTTCAACTTCCAACAAATTATGTTCATGAAATGTTCGCGGCCAAATCAGACTTGTCAGGAAACAGGCTCCAAAATGGCATCCGGGGAGACTTCGCATGGTTCGCGCTTGGAAACAAAAAAATTGGAATTGCTCAACTCGAAATCGTTGGGGGAAGTGAACTGGCAAGTAGACGCTCTGACGAAATAATAGAGGAATTGAGCCAATTAAAGGTTGAGAAAGGACTCGATCTTATTTTCATGTCCATTATTGAACTGGAAGAGGGATTCAACCTATTCATAACCAAAGATCAAGAAGCTCAAAGAATACTAAGTGAATTATTTGATATCACGTTTAACGATACCATCGCAAAAAGAAATGGTCTTATCATGCGAAAAGAAATTGTACCATTGTTAAAAGAGAAACTCCAAGCACACTGATGCGGAAATATGACTGTGAAAGAATTTGATGCAAAAATTTGCTGAAGAAGTGGCAGATGTCGATCAAGCGACAGAATTATTCCAGAAGGGGCTCTTGCTCCACCACACTATGCCCCGAGCGGGATTTGAACCCGCGATTTAGGCACCACAAAACTTCCTTCTTTATCTGCCTAAATTTAGGCAGATGGATTTAAATTACTTCATCTGCCTAAAATGGTATGGCGCTTCGAATCAAAACTATTGCCGGAAAGCCCTATTATTATCTTCATCTGAGCTATTTTATTCAAAGTAAGTCCAAAAGTTTCAGCAAGTACGTCGGAACCGAAAAACCCACGCAAAACAATCTCACAAAATTAGAAGGTTCATTCCGGGATGAAATCATCGAAAAACTGGGAAAACAACTCTTTGCGAATGAAAACATTTCAAAGGACGATGTCATCAAGACGTTCCTTTTCCGTGACGCATTCAATGAGAAATACAAAAAACTCTCACCGGTTGAACGAAAAAATTTCGAAGTCAACCGCACCATCCTTTTTACTTTAACCACACTTACAACTGAAGACGTGGACGTGGATTTGAACGACGTGATGGCAGCCTACCAAAAAGAGGCAAAACTGGATGCGCGTGAAACAATCAGCAAAAACATGCTCGAAGGGGTAGCTAAAATCAAAGAGTCGTGGAAGCTAGATGAAAAATCAATTCTATCGCTCCACAAAACAATTATGGCCAGTTTTGAAACGAAAAATCCGGGAACCTTTCGCCAAAGACAAGTTTACATTCACCGTCAAGATGAAAAAAATCCATTTGGAATAGAGATCGCACACCGTCCGCCTTCTTTTCTGGAAATACCAGAGCGCGTTGAGGAAATGGTTAAGTGGTATAATTCAAGTGGTCTTAATCCTATCGAAAAAGCGGCAGGCATTCATTTTGAATTGTATGTTATTCATCCATTTTTGGATGGGAATAAGCGCGTATCCCGGCTACTATTCAATAAAGCACTAATCGAAAATAGTTTTCCGTTAGTAAACATCTCCGAAAAGAAAGAGGATTATTTTCGCGCACTTATTCAGTCGGTTGAGGCCAAAAATGTAAAACCATTCACTGAGTTCGCCCTCAATGAGTTTTACCGGCAAGTCAGACAGTTCCTAAAAGCTAAAAAAATACCCAAAACAAATATAGAACAAAAAGGGGAATGAAAAAAGTAGGATAATTATCACCACCTGACTAGAAAAAGTAGGTGGTGATAAAAATGCCCCGAGCGGGATTTGAACTCACTATTCCCACTTGCCCTACGACTGAAAAACGTGGCACGCAATCTCGTACACTATGCTAAACAATTGCAACCATTTCCCTCGAAAGCTAAAAATGAGGAAGTGGTGAATGGAGGTGCCCCAAAACAACCAGAGATCGAAGTCCCAGAAGATCCAGTCGAACGGTTAGTTATCGAATGCCTTTTCCGAAGGCCATGCGCTTCCTAAACAAGGGTAATCTTTCGGCTTAAAACCAAATATTTTGACAGGGCCCGTCGGAAGGGTAGTTTTTTATATCCCAAATCATTCCACTCTTTTCATGGGCATTGTGACGAATACCAGGAGGGCCATTCGAGACGCTGCTTTTCTTGGTCAACGGGCTAAAGGAGCCCAATTTAGAACCGTTCGTCCTCCGATGTGGCGTCGAAAAAGTATTCGCCTTCAGCTTGCTCATCACAGAAACGTTCAAAATTTCCTGACTCGCTCGACCGATAACCTCATCCTGGCGCGCGAGAAGGTCATCAATGGGGAAGTTGACCCCAGGCATATTAATGAGTTTAACAAAAGTGTCAAGGCTGGCTACATGTATAATAGCGTTGTGCGAAAGGTTTTGGGGGCTGGAGCAGGTGGTATGGTATTTGTCACAAAGATGGTTTCAGAGGGAGGTGGAATTCCTGCTTTAATTGTGGGAGGGGGGTTTTCTGGATTGTTTGCCGCCGGTTTTTTGTCAACGATACCCAGTGCGCGCCGAGCCCGTTTGTTCAAAGTGTTGAGGCGAGAAATTTATGTACAAAGGGATGGTGAGACATTTCATCGGAATAAGAAAAGTCATAATGAGAGAGTGGTGGATGCGGTTATCCGCGAGTTGTCTGAATTGCAACAAGAGAATGAGCGCCAGATGAATATCGTCCAGAGCCAATTAGAACACGCTAAGAAATAACGCCCTATTTCTTCATTCCTATTTAATCGTTTGCGCCCCTATTCATTATATATGGTCACCCCATTCCAATTTCCTTTCACTGGCACCCTGCCCCATTTCCATTCTCCAGGTTTAGAGGTGGATTTGGCAAAGCGGGAATTCCGAACGTATGCCCTCGGTGTCCGCTCGCCCGACCCGGAGGCCAAGCAGCGGGCGCTCGAACTCCTCAGGAAGGAAGTGGAAACTCATTCTCTTTTCCGGGGAAAGGAATTAGTCCATCAACAACCCGATATCGAACTGGTTTTTGATCTGGCAAAGAAAATAATCGATCTCCACGTGTTTCCCCTTATCCTCACTGGAAAATACACCAAGCTCGTGCGTACCATTGCTCAAACGTTTCATTATTGTCCCGCGTGCAAAGGCATTGGTTGTGCGTCCTGCGGAGGGAAAGGAAAAATCACCGAGGAGAGCGTGCAGGAGCTCCTCTCTCCCTTTCTAAAAGACGCCTTCGCCTGCGACGCGGTGTTGTTTCATGGCGCGGGGAGGGAAGATGTGGACGTGCGCATGCTGGGTTCAGGACGGCCATTTGCCATTACACTTGAAAATCCCCGAAAACGTGCCGCCGACATGGCGCGTATCCAAGAAAATATTAACATCTCCCTGACTGGGAAAGTGCAAGTCAGTCATTTGGAGATCGGCATCCCTTTCGACGTGGCGCGCCTTACTCAACAGTACCATACTAAGCGGTACCGCGCCCTCGTAAAAAGTTCCATTCCCCTGGAGATATCCAAACTCCAAACCCATTTAGGTCAAAAGATAGACGTCCTCCAAACCACCCCCATTCGAGTGGAGAAGCGCCGCGTCATGAAACAGCGTCCCCATTGGGTTATTCTCGAAAAAGTGGAACACGTTGACGATACCCACATTCTAATCCACTTGCATGCCTCCGCTGGCTGCTATATCAAGGAATTCATTTCAGGTGACGAAGGGAGAAGCGTGCCATCCTTTGCCGATTGGGTGGGCGTCCCCTGCGTGTGCGAGGAACTCGATGTCCTGGAGATTGTCGAGGGCCAGGAGAAGACTTTTTATGTGGTGGAATAACTACTTCTTTTCAAACCGGTCCTTGTCTCTCCCATAGCACTTGTCCATAACGCGCTTCCACGCGCCATCCAAATCAATGTTTTGCGAATTGGCCAAACAGCAGAGAGTAAAAATAATGTCTCCCATTTCATCTTCCAGTTCCCTCGTCTCTTCGCTGGATTTCTTCTTCTTGGGCCCCCAACGATGATTCACTTCGCGCGCCAATTCTCCCGTTTCTTCTGTCAGGCGCGCCATAATCTCCAACGGCTGCCAATATGGGGGATTGAATCCTTGCGCCCACGCATCTACGTCCTTTTGTATCTCTTTGAGGGGCATAGGCTGGCCTATGTTTCTCTGTTGATTTAAATGTTGCTCCATGTTTGAATGGAAATCCATTGTAGAATATTTCATGCCTTATTTATCTCTTCGTTTGTCTCGAACGGAATTACTTTCGCATCCTGGATAATGAGTTCTACTTCCCCGCCCATCCCTATTTTACTTCGTCCTCGGATTCGGAGGCGTTTTCCCAGCAGGTTCCGGTGCAACTCTCTTTTCCCTTCATCGCTCTGCAAGGCCGCCAACACTTCTTCTTTAGTCTTTCCATACGTCTGGAGCGCCTGCTCCTCGAAGGCCACCCCCCGCAGGGAGGCTGACCCATCATCCAACAACAAGGGTAGCAGGAGCCGCGCATCTATTTTCTCGGATTGGCAGTGCACGCACGCGGTCATAATTTCAGGGAGTTTCCCTCCGCAACCCCCGCATTTCACATAATATCCTTTCCCCGGGAGCACGTCGATGATATGCGCCTCTCCGTGAACGGAACGGTTTTCCTGGATGTGGGCAAATGGGGTTATTTTGTCTGGGGCAGAAATATTATCCCCACCCTCATTCGTCACCGTAAACCCCCCATTATACCCCATGTTCAATTGCAGAGTCTCCTGAAACAATCCCACTCGGCAATTCGTTAGTTTCAATTGGCTTCCCGGCCGCAGGCCTTTTTGCAAGGCCTCGTCGGCCTGGTCATTCCAGAACGTGATGAGCGCCTCCCCCGTTTGGTCTTTGAGGCGGACGTGGATGTATTTTCCCTCTTTTCCATTCCGGGTGAATGGTTTCATCCGATCGACCATCGTGACATTTCCCTGTGTGTCCACATTGGCCATCCCGGCCTTCAATTCTCCTAGCTTGAGTAAAGTATGATCGGCCTGAAGCGAGGATATCTTCACTCGTAACTCATTAGCCACCAGGACGGTGGCGCCGTGTTCGGTTAGCAATCCATTGAATTGGGCGATTTTCTTTTCGATGCGGGCGCGGACATCTATTTCATCCATTCCTGATTGAGCGACGATCTCTCGGAGAGCGCTTTCCATATCTATGCTAGCAGTCATATCCCTTTTTCTTTACGTCTTCCTTCGTTTTAAGGGTGTCTCTGCAGGGAGCGTTCCCTAAAATGAGTCTATTTTTCGTTCGCTCCGAATGTTCATGCTTTATATTTGTAGTTGTCGTGTGTGAGTAGCCTATGTGGGAAGAGTTAGGGGAAGGGATATACGCCTCGTTCGGTTCGGAGCGAGAGACCAATGCCTACGTGTTAGTGGGCAAAGACGTCGCTCTCATCGATTCAGGGTTGGACATCAATGCCCGACAGCTCAAGGAAGGCCTGTCGTCTATCGGCCTCTCCCCCAAAGAAGTGGGGATGATCCTCCACACGCACGGGCATGCCGATAATTTCGGTCTGGACCATTTGTTTCCCCGCGCTCAAGTCTGGATGCATCCCGCCGATGCCACGTATGTCAATTCGCGCGACTCCTCTTTCGTCATGGCGGAGAGCTTGCAAGCGTATGGATTGAAATTCCCCCAAATACCGCATCATTTCATTGAGAAGCAGGTCATCGACCTGGGTAATTTTTCCATCCAGGTTCTTTTCACTCCTGGCCACACCAAAGGAAGTGTCTCCTTCATGGAAACAAACAAGAAATGGCTTTTTTGCGGGGACGCGTTGTTTTCCACCGGTTTAGGGAGGTGGGATTTAACATCAGGCAATAAGCCCCAAGTCATATCATCCGCTAGGAAAATATTGTTCTCTTCTCCCCGGATGGTTTTACCCGGCCACGGCCCCCCGCTTAAAGCCCGGGGCTCCGCCTCCATCGCCCGCCAGCTCGAACGACTCATGGTGGAGGAAGTGCCTGAGGCGTTCTACTAAAAAGTAATTTCCGGCTGGCCGTCGAGGCGTAAAGATGTCCTCCTGGGTTGCTTCATCTCGGTTTGAAAAACTCATTTTAATAGTATGCTGGTAGACTAGGTTAATTGGGGCCAGGGGGTAGGCCGTTTTATAAGCCCTTTTTGTTTAATATCGCTGGTTCGCATGGCGCTTCACACCCAGAAAGACGGCCTCCAGGCGGACGGGATAAAATCCTTCCCGCAGTCCCCCCAATCGGGAAAAGTTTACCAATCCCTCCTCTCTCATGCTAAAGAGTCTCCCGGCCACGTTTTCCTCGTCATCGATCCTCCCGATCATCAGCCCGAACAGGTGAAAGCCCTCGCCCAAGCCGCCGACCGAGCGGGCATCTCGGCCTTCGCCGTAGGGGGAAGCCTTGGGGCGCAAGGAAAACTATTGGATGAGTGCATCACGGCCATCAAATCGGTGTCCCAGAAGCCTGTTATCCTCTTCCCAGGAAATATTGCCACCATCTCCCCACAAGCGGATGCCCTTTATTTCATGGTGCTCTTCAACTCCCTTGATCCCTATTACTTGTCCGGCGCCCAGGTGGCGGCCGCCTATCCGGTGTCCCGCATGCGTTTAGAGACCATTGGCACCGCCTATTTAGTCTTCGAACCCGGCCAAGCCGTGGGATGGGTTGGTTCCGCCAAACTTCTTCCCCGCAACATCCCCTATTTGGGGGCTGTGAATGCCCTCGCCGCCCAGATGATGGGATTCCAGCTCATCATCCTCGAATCCGGGAGCGGGGCTCCTGCCTGCGTTCCCCCTGAGTGCATTGCCGCCGTGCGGAAGATGGTATACCTTCCCGTCGTCGTGGCGGGGGGCGTGCGCACCCCTGATGATGTGTATGCGTGCATCACTGCGGGCGCCGACATCGTGCACGTGGGCACGAGCATCGTGAAGGCCTCTGAAGGCAGCCTGGAGAAGGCCGAGCAGCTCATGAACGAATTGGTGATTGCGGCCAAGAAAGCGGGGAAGGAACGCTGATTATTTTCGTTTACATTGCATCGAACCGTCGCATATCATACAGGGTCAAAATGGCTGCAGTCATCTTATTTTCTGCATACTTTCGATGATACTTTGCACGCGTTAAGTGATAATGGTACAACAAAACCCGTGCCTCATCGCGAGGCACTTCCATCCGGCGGAGTGTCAATGGCAAGTCATACGCCCCCATGGGAAGTTTTCTGTCCAGGGCGTCTTGTTTGATGCGCGCCCATTTTTCCTCAATCGCGCCCGGCTTGGTGGCGATGATTCTTTCAATTTCCAATATGAGGCGCTCATATCTTTGGCGATGGGACGTCTTTTTCCCACTGGGTTTCCGTGGCCGCTTTCCCGGTCCCCCAGGCCTTGGTTGTTTTCCCCCTTTTTGAGTCATGGAGGGGGTGGTGTTCTCCCTGAATAAAAGCGTTCCCGATCAGAGGTTTTCATAATACTCTTTCAACAATAGCGCATCTTTCTCTTGCCCGGGGCATTCGGTGATGCATATTCCTCCCACCCCAAAGGCTTTCCAGCTTTCCAGCATGGCCTTCCAATTCAATGTGCTTTCAGGTGAATCGAAGGAGGTGTGGTATTTTTCTCCTTTTTCAGTGAATGTGATGCCACAAGCCTGGATGTGCATGTTTTTCAAATAGCGGGAATCGAAATTTTCTATTTTTTCCAATATGGCATCACATGCCGCGCGGGTCGTCAGACTCCCTCCACTCGTGGCGTGGGCGTGGCCGAAGTCCATGCACCACCCCATTCGCTCTTCAGCCGCGATGGCCATAACCTCTTCCAGATTTCCCCATTGACTAACCTTCCCCGCGAACTCGGGGGCGATGGTGATGGCAATTCCTTCCGCATCCAGGCGGTCGTATATCCCATGGCACGCTTCCAGAATTTTGTCCTTGATCATTTGGGTATCATCCCCATGTCTAAAAGCCGCATGCACCGCCACGCTTTCGGCCCCGCACAGCCCTCCCATTCGGCAGGCGGTGTACAACCGTTCCACGCTCGCGTCCATAATCTCTTTCTTCCGGGCGTTCAGGTTGATATAGTAGGGCGCGTGCACACTCAATCGTATTCCCGCTTTCTTCCTCGCCGTGTCAACCTCGCGGGCTTTCGCATCCTCCCGAATGTAGACGGATTGCACGAATGCCAGTTCCATGGCCTCTAATCCCAATGGGGGGATGCTTTCAACCCCCCGCACGAGTCCCTTTCCGGCGGCCGCCAGGGGTATTCCCGAGGGGCCGAACCAGAGTTTCCGTGCCATGCTGGAATGGAACCTGAATCATTCTTTATGGGTTTGGTTCGGCTTTCCCACCCATAAGATAAATAATGTTTCTCCGGCAGAAGATTCTATGCCAAGCCTTGAAGAATCACACCTTCCTTTCGAAGGGGCAATAAAGAAGCCCGATGCCCAATCCAAACTGGCCGGATTTAAGAGTATTCCATTCACGGTGGAATTCACCATTTCCCTCCGGGATGCCACCATCCGACAGATTGGATTCGAGTCGACGAGTGGGGATGGGGCGTTCAAGCGTATTCTCTCCCGCGTGAGCGGGGAATTTGTTGGGCAGACCAAAGAGGAAGCTGAATCCCTCTCCTTCGAGGATTGTTCCCAGCGTCTCTCCTTGTCCCCAGAGGAATATGAATGGGGGTTGTTCGCCTGGACCGGGATTCAGGACGCGGTGGCCAAACTCCCATCCTCTGATCCTTTTGACATGGCCGTGCGCAAGATCGCCCGTCTCAATAGTGAGTTCTCCACACCCCCTTCGAGTGCCGAGTTTGAGGACTGATCCCCAAGTGGATGGATCATCTGAAATGGATGGATCAAAAAATAAACACTATTTTTTAGTCGTCTCTTGGGGGAAGAGCGCCCGATAGGTTTCCGTAAGAGCTTCTTTGGTGGAGAGTTTGGGTTTCCACCCTGTCGCCATGGCTTTCGAGATGTCATACGCCCGGTGTTTCTTCAGTCGACGCACATGGGGGGGAATGAGCAATTGCTTTTTTCCCGTGGTCATTTGTATCAACCAAAAAATACGCGCGATTCCCATTCCCATCCAATAGGGGATGTGCCCCACCTTCTTCGTCCCTTGGATATCCGCGATGATGTCCACCACTTCTCGCAGGGTATGTCGTTCTTGCTCCGCCAAGATGAATGTTTCCCCGGCTGTTTTCTTGTTCCCGATGCAGTGAATAATAAATCCCGCCAAATCCGTCACGTGGACCATCTGCCAGGCATTCTTTCCTTTTCCCACGAGTGGAAATCCTTTTTTCACCGTTCTGAATATTTGTTTCCAATACCCATTCGGTCCCATGATGAGGGGCGGGCGGATGATAGTAATAGCCATACGATTCGCATATTCCCTAACCGCGTCTTCCCCCGCTTTCTTGCTCCGTTCATAAGCCGTTTTCGGGTGCAGGGCGCTGTGCTCATTCACTTCCTCATGCGTCTCCCCGTACACCGCGACGCTGCTGATGTGGATAAATTGTTTCACGCCGTTCGCCTGGGAGGCGCGCAGAACTTTTTGTGTTCCCTCCACATTAATCGCGAAAACTTCTTTTTCAGGCTTGCTCTCATCCACTTCCCCCGCCGTATGGATAACTATTTGGCATCCTCTCATGGCTTTCTCAACCGCTGCATAATCCAATATGTCAATTCCTTTTTCTCTGGCGCATTCCACGATCATATGTTTATTCCCTATTTTCTCCATTACCTCCTTTCCCACCATCCCCGTGCTGCCCGTCAGGAATATTTTCATTTGTTTCACCCGCTCCATCCCAAAGGGAATAGGATCATTCCCCATTCTGGCAATAGGTAGGCGATGACCATTCCCAAGAAAAGGAATGGTCCGAACCGGGGGAGGTTCCGGTACACCGGAATGGTATGAATTTCCAATTGTTTCAACCGTTTGGCTTCTGTCGGCCCGATCAATGTAGGAAATTTTCCCCCCCATTTGGTCTTTGTTTTTGTATCCAAATGCTCGATGGCCACCACCTCATCCTCCTCAATCGTTTCCACGGATAGGTGTTGGAGGAATTGCTTGGCTTTGATTTCATCCTCGAATACTTGATAAAGCAGTCCGCTTCCCAGCGCCAAGGCGAAAATGAGAATGGCGAGGAGCGGGAAAATGGGATTAATGGCCATGTAGGTTAACGCGCCCACCGTCACGAGCAAATACACCATCGTCTTCCCCCACTTTTTTTTCTTCCACTCTATCCGGGGCCGGGTCTTCCACAGTTGGCCCACGTACACAAAACCGAAAACGATGCTCGCCAGCAGGGTCGCCACCAGAAGGACTACTAGGGGAAACAGCATGCCCCCAAAAACAGGTTGCACCAGAGCAATACCGGCCAGCAATTTGATATCCCCGCCCCCTATTTTACCGGTACGATAAGCCAATTTCCCTATCAGATAGATTCCTGCCCCCAGGACTATTCCCAGCCAGTTCTGCGTGAGGAGACTAAGAATAATTCCCAACCCAATGAGGGGGTAGGTGATCCAATCATAGATGTAACCAGTCTTCCAATCCGTGTACGCCGCGAGTGCCCCGGCCAACAGGTTGGCGCCCATTTGGATGAGGGGAATGACCATTCGTTCACCGCAACTTGATCTTTTTCTTCTTCTGGAATTGCCCCAATAATTTTTGCAATCCTTTAGGGTCTTTCATGCTCTCTTCGTTTATATGCTTGAACTTGTCCACTGCTTTCTTGAGCTGGCGGTAATGCTTCAGCAGTTCCCTCACATCCCCTTCAGTATTTCCACTTCCTTTGGCGATGCGTCCGATGCGGGCGCTGGAAATTATTTCAGGGTCCCGCTTCTCCTGCATTGTCATGGAGTCCATCATCGCTTTGTAGGTGTCCAGTTTTTCTTCTCCTACTTCTAATTCTTCCTGGGGGATCTGCATCTTCAATCCCATCATTTCCGCCACTTTGGACAATGGCCCCATCTTCCGGGTGGCCGTCAGTTGCGCGTAAAACGTCTGTAAGGTAAAGGGTCCCTCCAGCGGATTTTCACCCATTCCTGCGTCGGCTTTGAGTTCATTCATTTTCTCTAATAGCCCTTTCAGATCCCCATACCCCATGACTCTTGACAAATACCTATCCGCATGGAAGGCTTCCAGATCATTGATCTTCTCCCCCACCCCAATGAAGTACACGGGGGCTTTGGTCGCCCGGCACGCGCTCAACGCCCCTCCTCCTTTAGCGCTTCCGTCCATGCGAGTGAGGATGACCCCATTCACCCCTACGGCTTCGTGGAAGGCCTTGGCCTGTTTTCGTGCCTGTTGCCCCACATCCGCTCCCAGCACCAGCCAGGTGTGTTCCGGTTTCAAAACGCGGTGAATACGCTGGATTTCCTCCACCAATGGAGCGTCCAATCCACTGCGTCCCGCGGAGTCCACGATAATGGTTTGCACCCCTTGCCCCAATAATTCCACTACCCCTTCCTGGACCACCCGGCTCGCGTCCTTCTCTTTGGGATTGGAGTAGAGGCTGGTCCCGGGTATTTTGGACTGAAGTTGTGTCAATTGGTCAATCGCCGCCGGGCGAAAGGTGTCGGCCGCGATCAATCCCACTTTGCGCCCGCGCTTGGCATAATAATGGGCTATTTTTCCAGCGCTGGTGGTTTTACCGCTGCCGAAGAGGCCCACTAATAAAATACTGGTGGGCTTTTCCGGAATGGGATTATTTTTTCCCCCCAATACGTCAATTAACCCATCATACGTGAGGGAAATCAGATGCTCTTTACGACTCATCCCTTTGGGGATATCTTCCTTCAATGCCGCCTCCTCGAGCTGGCGGCTGAGGCTCAAAACCGTTTCCACATCCACGTCCGCGGAGAGTAAAGCCCGCTGCAGTTCTTTGGTCAACTGCTTCACGCTGTCCTTGTCCACCACCCGCAAGGAGGAGAAGGAATCGAACGCTTTCCGCAAGCTTTCCCCGAGGCCCATAGTATCTCATAACCTGGGGGAGGAATGATTATAAGAATGGGTAATTTTAACGAAAAACGGCCAGTTTTATCCTGCTTAAGGTAGACCATGTAGATTGGGACGAACGTGGTGGATGAAAATATTCTTTTTTTTAGGATGGGTGTGAGCATTTTTTTCAATAGTTTTTTTGAAAAAAGGTTGATAGGTAAACGGTTGGATACCGCATTCTTACCAGGCACCATCAACCCCACATCCCTTAATGATGAATAACGCGAATCCTATGCTGCCTACAGGCAGTTAGGGTATCGCGATAATTAAGCGGGAAGTATTACCTTGTCTTAAGCCATGGGAATAATCCTATCCAAGAAAGAATCCATATCGAAGGGAATAAGATCATCGTATCCTTGCCCCACTCCGAAAAACACCACGGGTTTCTTCAGCGCGTGCATGACTGAAATAACCCCTCCCCCCTTGGTGTCAGTGTCCAGTTTCGTGAGGATAAATCCGTCCACCCCGATAGCGGTGTCGAATGTTCTGGCTTGGGTCAATATGGCCTGTCCCGTGAAGCTTTCCCCCACGTACCATTTCAAATGAGGTTGGATGACCCGCTGGATTTTTTTCAATTCTTCCAGGAGATTTTTGTTGGTGTCCTGCCTTCCCGCGCTGTCGATCAACACCACATCCGCTTTCTCCGCACGGGCGGCATTTACGGCATCATACGCTACGGCGGCCGGGTCAGCGCCATAGGTGTGCTTCACCAGGCGCACGCCTAATGCATTAGCATGGATCTGCAGTTGTTCGATGCTTCCCGCCCGAAAGGTGTCGGCGCTCGCGAGCACCACTTTTTTCCCTTGCTGTTGGAAGCGATGGGCCAGCTTAGCAATCGTAGTGGTCTTTCCCGCCCCATTCGGGCCCAATATAAGAATGATACAGGGGTGGTGAGAGGCCACGATGCTATCCACATCCACTTCCTCCACGTCAATGATCTGATGCAGGGCGGCCTTGATTTCGGTGAGAATGACCTTTGTCGGGTTTTCCCGCGTGGAAATGGTTTTGTTGGAAAGGCGAGCGTGTAATTCTTCCACCAGAGCAGTAGCGGTCTCCAGTTCCACATCCGCTTCCAGCAGGGATAATTCGAATTCCTCGAGGAAAGCTTTCACGGTTTCCTCATCCAATGTGAGCGTTCCCGTGAGCATCCCTCCCATGCGGGAAATAATGCCCACTTTGGCCGTGAGGGGGCGTTCATCCCTCCCTTTCATCTCGGGAAGGGCCTCCGATTTCAGTTTAGAGGGTTGCGCGGGTTGGTCTTCCGATTCCGCGATGCGGGTGATTTCATCGGCCTGCATTACATTGTCAGGTATGGCGTCCATTACCTTGTCGGGAACAGGACTTTCCTCCGGCATTTGAGGCAGATTCACTTCCGAATCATTCGCGTTTCCTGTTTCCATGTCTGATTCGGGTGGAGTGGGGTCAGCAGGCTTTTGGGTTTCGACGTTTCCCAGTACTTTTTGGGTGAACCCGGCGATCTTTTTTTTGAGCAGGTCGAACATGCGTTCCCATCCTTTTACAGATGAGAGGGTTACCCAGGAAAGGGGTTAAAACCCTATTTCTGGGCTTTCGTTTGGCGGGCTTGACGGATGGTCTGTAGGACCTGGTTGATTCCATTCAAATTGGTGGAAGTGGTTTGAATATCCTGGTCCACCACCTCCATCTCTTTTTCGAGCAATGCTTTTCTTTCCTCGAGTTCTTTCACCACGTCCTCCCGGGGGGCGTTCAGCACTACGTTCCCGGCGAGCATACGCTTGAATGTGTTGGGGGCTATTTTCCCTTCCACGAATACTCCGGCTCCCAGGGGCATGATGGACGTCATTTCCTTTTCATCCGATATTGCGTCCACGCTTTCGCGTACGCTCTGGTTCTCGAGGAGCATGTTTTCCGCCCCCTTGCGTCGGCGGATTAGTTCGTTCAGCTTTCGGCGTTCCGCCTGTTGGAGCTCCCGCACTTGCTGTACGCTCAGGGTGCGTTCCTCCTCGCGGGGCTTTTCATTCTTTTTTGTGGTTTCAACCATGCGTGTTCCTCCTTATCCATCAAAACCATTAAAATCCATCAAAACTTTGAAATGGTTACCTCATAATCAACCCCGGATTCAGCCCTTCGTCGATCCGGGCGAGTTCCGGGCCGCTGGTCAATTCCCCCACCATAATCCCATGTTTATTCGCCAATATGGAATTGCCAATAAATGGATCCCCATAGTTGGCAGTGGTGCGCATCCCCGGGATTTTCAGCCAATCCTCTATCTTCTGCATCTCCGCCGCCTCAGCTTTAGGATGAACCAAATAGCCTCGCTCATTTCCCACGAGGCAGGCCCCGGCCAGGTCGGATTTGGCGATGGTGGAGCGGTGCAATACTTTCCCGAAGAAGGCTTCGATGGCCACCCGGTCTTTCTCAGGGATGAGATGACTGATCAGTCCGGCGTGGCGGTTGACATGCACCAGGTTTCCCACTGCGCTGGTATCTCGCAAAACTAATGTGTCGATTCCCATGGCGCGCAGGGCATCCACTTCCTCTTCCTGCGTGCAGTTGGCAAGGGTGAATTTTTTTCCATATCCGCGAGATAATACTCCAATGAGGGGGCTGTCGGCGAGACGCGTGGGAAGGGTTTCAACTCCCAATGTTTCCGCAATACGTTTGCTCTCTTTCTGCTCCACGAATTCGGGGATTAAAGCGATTTCATCCGTGGTGCTGCAGAATATCCCCAGGTAGGGACTCCCGCGCAGGTTGATGGCTTTGATGGTCATGGCTTTTCGGCCGGCGCGGTCGTTGGAGTGGCGGGTGGGGGGTTTGATTGGTCGGCCTTACCATCTGGAACCGTTGGGGCTTTCTCATCGGTTGTCTTAGGAGCGGTTTCCCCCTTCGTGGGGGCGTCTTTTTTGGTTGTTGTTTCCGTGGAAAGCGTCACTTTCGGGGTTGGTTTTTCCTTGGCATCCTTTTTCCCTTTGGCTTCGGCTTTCTTGGCTTCTTTGGCGGCGGCCTGCTCTTTCGCCACATATTCCTGGAGGTCTTTCCCTCCCTTCAGGAAGGCATACACCATAGTTTCTTTCTTTTTTAGCACCACCTCAAGGCGGGGCACTTTCACATTCTTCCCGCGTGCCCAGATAGCATGATTAAGATCCGGGGACAATCGGATGTCTTTGGCTGGCGCCCGCGTGTGTTTGGTGATATAGTTCCGCACCGCAAAAACAACCTTGTTGGCATAACGTGTGCGGGGAATCCTAACCGCATTGTTCAATCGGATGGTGTGGTCTTCTTTCATGGGATCAGCCTCACGCGTATTTGTCCTTCTTCTTGTGCATGCGGTGGGTGTTCGTCTGGTGTTTCCCGGCGTTCCGCTTGGTGGCCTTGTATCCTTTCTTCCGGTTGTGTTCTTTCATTTTTTTCTTGAACATCTTTCCTAAATCGATGCTCCTCCAGTGCCGTTTGGCTTTGGTGTTGTAGATGCGCGCCCTCTTTTTTTGCATGGCGAAAACAGGGGCATTGGTCAAACCGGAGGTGATGCGTTGGCGCGTGACAATAATATGCTTCTTCATCTCCCGGTCTTTGTGGCTGCTCATACATTTTCCTCGTTCATTTTCTCTTGATCGTGAATTCCTTCTTGGGTGGGGTAATTTGGGCGAGTAATCGTTTCACCTGGTCTTCGTCTATTTTACTTGGAAGTTTTCCCTGCCGGGCCGCCATGATCAGTGTGTGGGCCACTTGCAGGTATTTTTCCTTGTTCACCAGTCTCACGTTGTTCAGGCGCGTTTTGGCATCGGGCGTCAGCAGCGAGGCGAGCATTTGGTCCAACTCCCCTTCCATGCGGCGTTGGTTCTCTATTTCCTCGTAGCGTTTTTGGGCCCGCGCCCGCATCATCTCGTCCTGATTTTCCATTCCCTCCTCGCTCATGTTTCCTCACTGGTCTTCTTCTTTTTGTCTTTGTATTTATCGGGATCCTCTTTCTTTCCTCGCTTGATGGCCGCGGTCACATCGCTTTCCGTCTTGGTGGCTTTGTGGAAGACGCGCTTCTTCTTGACTTTGGTCGCCAACCCCTCCATCGCTGTACGGGAGGCCTGGTTGAGGAGTTTCTGCCCTTGGGGGGAGATGACGCGTCCCCCATTAGCTCCTTTTTGGACAAGGTGCGCGGTTTCCAGCTGCTGGAGGGCTAATCGAATGATCTTCCCCCCGGCCTTGCGGTGGCGATTGGGCTTCGTGCCCCTGTTTTTTCGTCCCCCATAATAGGTGCGCAGGCTCTCCGTCCCCACAGGTCCATCCTTGAAAACCCGGTATAGCACCGAGGCGCACCTCAAATACCACCAATCCGGGTCGGCTGGGGCGCGTTGGGCCTGTTGCCCAGTCTTCACGAAGGGGGCAAAGGGGGGAGATTGGACCATATTCTGCTCTTTGAAGGCGTGGGCGAGCTGGGACAGCAGGTCATTGGCTGGAACATCGTAGACTCCCATTCTAATCCTCTCCTGGGTCATGCCTCTCGGCACATGGGTTCAACAGCCTCATCTTGGTTTTGGAAACCAAAAATAGGCGTACTATTCTCATTCCCCTGGACAAGGTTTAAAAATAAGGGGGCCGGCCCCCTTTTGGGTCCAACAATGAAAGTTTTACCACTAGTGAAAATGGAGCGCGTGGAGCAAGTCAGCGCAGTAATTTTGCGGTCGAGGATAGTAGGAATCAAGTCCTTTCCTAGTTCTCCCTGATAGGGTTCCTCAGTCAAAGACATTCAAATCCCAGGGGGCAGAACACCGAGGTATGTTCAGGATAGATGAAGCCGTTCGCCGTGTCATCGTATGGGGGGCCCTTTCGTTTCAAATCCGGGTCGGTTCAAAACATACCCTTTCGTTTCATGTGAGGGGGGATATTGCGAGATTGGATATCATCTTTCGTCGTGTGAGTTTTCCGCAGATGTGGCACACGAAATTCTTGGTCTTTCCTTTTACGCGAATGGAAACGTTTTCTCCGTACACCCAATAATTTCCGCAACCCTTGCAGAAATGATTCCGCACCTCATCCGGAATGGCAACTCTGAAACGGGTGGATAATCCTTGAATAAGTTCCACGTAGCGCTTGCTTCGGGCCGGATTGGTATTCACTTCCTCCGCTGCCAACTCATCCAACCTAAACATGCGTTCCACCGCTATTTTCTGCTGGCCGGTGAGCGGGCGTACAAAACGGTTGGGTGTAGCCATATATTCCTAACCCTGAGTGCTTGAAGTAATAATCTTTTGGGTTGCGGCAATCTCGGAGGGTTGGGTTCCTGGACACCGCGATATCGACTATTCCGAGATCGAAAAGTGGCTGTATGCGGATGCCGGGAGTCGAACCCGGCCCCCGACCTTGGAAGGGTCGAATACTACCGATATACGACATCCGCAACCATAATGAATAATCGTACAAGAATGCTTATAAAAGCCCTATTGGCATCGGAATGAGATATGGAAAAAGAGCTTCGTATTTTTTAAGAAAAAATTTTATTAAAAAATGGAAACTTTTTAGAAAAAAGTTTCATCAAAAAACCGCCTATTGTTTCACCTTACAGGGAGGCCATGCGTCACCCTTTCGAGTTGGCGAGCGATTAGGCGAGCGGGTCACCAAATTCATTCATCCAGTGCGTCCCGCGGATGAAATCATTCCTCCTCGTCTTCGTCCTCGTCAAATTCGTCCAGGTGATACGTTCCCTCATCGATGCCAAGTTCCTTCAATTCCATTTCCGCTTGCTTTCGGGGAATATCTTTGCTGAAGTAGACATCGTAGAGGGCCATGCTGGGCTCCCATCCGGCGGCGGTCAGCTTTTCCATGGCGTCGGCGATTGTATGCAATCTCTCTCTCAGTTCATCCCCTTTCGCCTTGACCATGGCGGCGTCTATTTTGTCTCCGAATTCCCATTCGGGTTTTCCGAAAAAGTAGATGGATAAGCTGGCCATATACTATCGCCTCCTCATTGGTTTTTTCACAAATGAAACGAATTGAAAGGCATAAAAACGTTCCCGTGGTGGGCCGCCGAGCCTCCGCCCAACCAACCTTTATAGGGGCGAATGGGTACCATCATCATGGCCCACCCCAAAATGGAATCCTTCTTCGCGCGCATGGAGGCCCTCGAGCTCGCCCTCGCTTTCGAGGATGTGCGCCTCGCCACCGCGTATTCGGACATTCGTCTGGAGGCGATTGAGACCAACTCCTTCTTCTCTAAGAACGTCCCCGTCAAGATTCCCATCATCAGCGCCGCCATGGATACCGTCACCGATTCCCGCATGGCCATTGCCTTGGCCAAACTGGGGGGTTTGGGGATTATCCACCGAAATCTTTCGCCCGAACAGCAGGCTAAAGAAGTGGCCCGGGTGAAAAATCATTTGAATGCGCGCATCCAGAACCCGGTGATGTTTCACCAGGATGATTCCATTCGGCAAGTCCTCCAGACTCGGGAAGAAAAGAATTTTCCCTTCCATACGTTTCCAGTTCTCAATGCCCATGACGAATTGGTGGGGGTGGTGACGGAGAATGATTTCGATCTCATGGCCGACCCTGAACAACCTCTTTCCTCTATCATGAGTGCCCAACCCGTGACGGCGCCGGTAACCTGTACCGTGGATGAGGCGTATCAGATCATGCTCACAGAGAAGAAGAAAGTCCTCCCCCTCGTGGATGAGAATGGAAAAGTAAAAGGGTTGTATGTGTTTCAGGACGTGAAGACCATCGTGAAGGGGGAACGTTATCGGTTCAACCTTGATTCCAATGGGCAGCTACGTGTGGGGGGCGCGGTGGGTACGGGGGAAAAAGAATTGGAGCGCGTGCGCGCATTGGTGAAAGAGAATGTGGATGTTGTAGTAATCGACACCGCCCACGGCCACTCGAAAGGGGTTCTAACCATGGTGAAAGCCATCAAGGGTGAATTCCCCTCCACCGATGTGGTGGCGGGGAACATCTCCGAACCCACGGGGGTGGATGATTTGATCAAGGCCGGGGTGGACGGAATCAAGATAGGTCAGGGTCCGGGGAGTATTTGCACCACGCGCATCGTCGCGGGGATCGGGTGTCCACAGGTAACCGCCATTTTCAACTGCGCCAAGGCCGCTCGAGGGAGCGGGGTTCCCATTTGTGGGGATGGGGGCATTACCTATTCGGGAGACATTACGGTGGCCCTGGCCGCCGGCGCCCACACCGTGATGGTGGGCAGTCTTCTCGCGGGCACGGCGGAGTCCCCGGGGGATATTACCTATGTGGATGGGAAGCCCGTGAAACGCATCCGGGGAATGGGAAGTTTGAGTGCGATGAAGGAAAGCAAAGCCTCGCGGGAAAGGTATCGTCAATCCCACGATTTCAAGAAATTGGTTCCGGAGGGAATCGAGGGAGTCGTGCCCTATCGGGGAAACGTGGAGGATTTGATGGTCCAGCATCTCGGGGGGTTGCGCGCGGGCATGGGCTATGTGGGCGCTTCTTCCATTCCGGAGCTCCATGAAAAGGCCTATTTCCGCCGCATCACCCATGCGGGGCAGAAGGAATCCCACCCCCATGATATCCATTTAATTACGGAAGCCCCCAACTACCACCGGATCAGGTGAGGTTGGCGTATGCAGAAAGGATTGGCAGACGTATTAGGGAACGCCCGCACGGTGGCCGTCGTATGCAACCAGTGGGGGGACACCGGGAAGGGGAAATTGATTGATTTTTTGGCGAGCGATTGGGCCGATATTATTGCCCGCGGCACCGGTGGGGCGAATGCCGGCCACACCATTGTGAAGGGGGATGATGAATACGTGTTTCATCTCATTCCTTCCGGTATTCTCCATGATGCCAATGGAAAAATCAACATCATTGGGAATGGGGTGGTGCTGGATCCCCGGGCCTTGCTGGAGGAGATGGATCAATTGAACCGCGCGGGATATTCCTACTCCCATTTGCGCATCAGCCTGAATGCCAAGCTCATCCTCCCCCACCATATTGTTCTGGATCAGGCGCGCGAATCCATATCGAGCGGGAAAATAGGAACCACGGGTCGGGGCATCGGTCCTGCTTACGAGGATCATGTGGCCCGCCGCGGGTTGGTGATGAATGATCTGGCGAACCGCGATGTTTTCGTGGAAAAATTGGGAAAAAACATCGCGTGTGCCACACGGGAATTGAGGGGCATGGGTCTGGATTCCCAAATAGTGAAATCCATTTTCAATATTCCCCGCTTGCACGGGGGCAGGTTCTACAATGAAACCACCATTTTCAATACCCCTGAAATCATTGCCGCCTACCTGGATGAGATGGGTCCGCGATTGCATCCGCATATCGCCGACACCGAATCCTTCCTTCGTGGGCAAGTGGGGAGGCAGAACATCCTTCTGGAGGGGGCGCAGGGTCTATTGTTGAGCGTCGATCACGGAACCCGACCCTTTGTGACCTCGTCCGATCCATCAGTAGGAGGTCTTGCCAAGGGCGTGGGTCTCCGGGAGAAGGACGTAGACTATTGTTTTGGCATTGCCAAAGCCTACATGACACGCGTGGGCAACGGTCCCTTTCCCACCGAGATGGGGGGAAAGGATTCGGAAAATCATTGTGATAATCATTTGAACACCAGAGAGGCCGAGCATGAAAAGTTTGGGGAGGCGCATGTAAATCATACGAATGAACTGCTTCAGGGTATTGGTTTTCGGATCACCGGGAAAGAGTATGGGGCGACAACGAAGCGTCCGCGACGCACGGGATGGTTGGACCTGGTGGCGTTGAAGTACGCCCTGGACGTGAATGGGAAGGACATCTTCCTCACCAAAGTGGATGTGTTGGACACGTGTTCCATCATCAAGCTGGCCACCGCCTACCAATACCATGGACCCCCCTACCAATTAGGGGATAAACCCCTGAGAAAGGGGGATGTTCTTGAAACATTTCCCACGGACTCCCATGTCCTATACCACGTGACGCCCCGCTATATCGAGTTGCCGGGCTGGGAAACCCCCACCCATGCGGCACAAACCCATGCTGAGCTTCCTCAAAATTTGATTGAGATGATCCGCCTGATCGAGGATACCACCGGCGGAAACATCGTTGGCATCTCCAACGGCCCCCGCCGCGAGCAAATAATATTCTTCGACCAAAAGGAAAGAGCAAAGATTCCCCCCATCCGCGAGGCCATCGGAAAGTGAGAACTCAGAGTGTAATTTGGCCCGATGTAGCGACAGTAAGACGTTATGCTAATTCGAGTGCAGTAGCCTATTTTCTATCCTTAATCAGACATGACTAAAAACCATGCTTCCTGAGTCTCTTGTATGTTGGATGTAGAATTAGACCTAAAAGCGAAAGATGGTCAACGCCGAAAAGCGACCAAAATGAATGCAGCTACTGCGCCCTATTTCGTGGACTTTTTAGGAAAGAGGATAATGGTCTATCCACATGTTTTTTACCCAGAAATTGATACTGAATTATTGGCAAAGTCTGCTAGAGTTAATCCATCGGATCGCGTGTTCGAACCTTTTGCTGGAACTGGTGCCATCGCTATTTTTTTGTCTAACCAATCTGCAGCGGTTGTTGCTACGGATGTAAATCCTGATGCCGTGAAAAATATTTCTGAAAATATTCGATTGCATGGTTTAGAGAAAAAGGCACGAATCGAATTAGCTAATATATTCCCCTCTAGTAATGAAAAATTTGATGTGATTGTTGCCAATCCTCCATATACGGATCATGAAGCAAAAAACATAGAAGAAAAGTCCATGTGGGATAAAAATCACGAAACTATAAAGAATTTCTTTCGTGATGCGAAAAAGTATTTGACTGCAAAAGGTAAAATTTATTGCTCGTGGTCTAATTTTGCTGATTTTGAGTTTTTGGAAAAACTTGCAAAAGAATCAGGTTATTCAATAAAATCAGTTAACGAAGTAGCAAAAGTTTGGCAGATTTATCGCGTTTATGAGATAGAGCCATTATAGGTGTGCGGCGTCCGTGAGATGCCTCGTCAGTTTGAGTGCAGTGCCTTTTTCAGATAAACTATCCGACATAACTAAAAATTGGGAGGTCGACATGCACAATTTAGTCGATAAGTGCTTTTTCGTATTGTTTCTTGAATCGTCTTACTAATCGAATCGCAAGTGCTCGCCCGTTGTTGGCGTAATTGCATCGTTCTAATGCGTTAATGTACGTTTGTCTTTCTTTGGTTTCAATATCAATCATTCCATATCCATTTTGATACAGGATATAGTTCATCACGATTCGAGCCGTTCTTCCATTTCCATCCTGGAATGGGTGAATACGAACGAGTTTCCAGTGCGCCCATGCAGCTAATTCTAATGGATGTAATTTTTTCTTTAATTGGTCATAGTCCTTAAAGTAAAGTTTCATGTCAGTTGGAACCATATTTGGTGGGGTGAGTGCGAATTTGGACGCACGTAAGTAGTTTTCTTTCGTCTTGTATTTTCCTGCAATGTAAGGTTTTGTGTCGTTGAAGTACATTTCATGGATTTTAAACAAAAAATCTTCGTCGAATTTTCCTTTGTATTCTTTGACAAATTGAAGCGTACGTTGGGCAGCCTTGGCTTCCAGTACATCGTCTAATGGCTTGTTTGGGGAAATATTTTCAGTTAAGAGAAGCGCAACTTCTTTGGGGGTGAGTGTGCTTCCTTCAATGGAGTTCGTGTTGTACACGAATGCCATGACAAAGTTCTGGTCAAACTGCTCCTGGATAGTGGAATTTTGAGCATTGTAACGTTTCCAAAACTCCTTGTTGATTCGATCAATCTCACTTATTTCATCGGGAGTCAAATAGTGATGACCCAAACTTTTTTCTCGCTCGGTTACCATTTCTTCTTCAAATTGAGACAATAAGATTTGTAGTTTCGTTTCGGAAGGTTGTTGTTTTCCAATGTATTTTCGAATCTGCTTGCGTCGACCTTTGGCGATGGGAATGTTTTCAACCAAGTAATAATAGGTTTGCTCTCCCCGTTGGCGTTTGGTTAGATAGGCCATAATATGTGTTACTCACAAACACTTTAAAAGGATTGAGGAACAACGGCTATTGAGGAATACGGTTAGTGGATCCCGAATGTATAACGGCCGCCAAAATGGCTTACTCGACCATTTGCCACCCTTTCTTCTTGTATTTACCTAACTCAATGCTGTGCTCGGAATGATAATCTATTTCGAATTGGTGTTTATGGAGAAAGTAAAGGAGGAATACACTATTAGAAATATCCGGTAGATATCCGAGTTCGTCGATTATATTGAACATTTTAGCGGTTACTTTTGCTGAAAAGCTCTTATTCTCTTCGGTTATGGTCTGTATATACTCTATATCTTCCTTTAGTTTGTCGTATTTGCTGAAAAATCGATCCAAGGAATCAAAATGATCGTGGAGTTTGTTTTCATCGATGCTTCTCAAAGAGAAAATCAATTTCAGTTTTGGAACCAAGAATACTCCGTACCATCCCATACTTCGTTCCCCCTGATTATGCTTGATTTCACCCGTATATAAATTTGCGTTCAGTAAACCGCCATGAAAATGCAACGACTGCAAAAAACTGAGCAATTCTGGTTCTGAAATAATCATATTATTTTTACTGTGTTATCGAGCATGACTTCTCCATTTTTCATGACCCGTAAACAATTGGCCAATTCGTATCGCTTTCATCCGCTGTCCATCCTTTTTTGTTCTAATTTTAAGATAGTTTAACATACTTAAAGATTCTTTAAGATTAGATTAAACGAGCGATTGTGGATAAGTTTACATTGTGTTTAGACACAATCAAAAAATCCGGCACTTGAACTACCTATTCACCAACAAAAAAGGCCTACTGCGGGATTGCAAATCCCGCTAATGTTCCCTTAGTGCTGCCCGATAATGCGGGCATGCAGCGACCGTGAGACGGGGACTGGGTAGAATGCAGATGGTCCTTTTTTGTCATGTTTAAATACTTCCAATGATTCTTTTAGTTAATGGAAAATGTTGCTCGTTGGCAGATAGTCGTTCTCCTTTTTATCACAGGAATAATGTGGTCTGGATGCATTGCGCCACCAAGTCCAAACAACTTAACAGTAATAGTTGAATCGAATAATGCCCCAGAATGTATCAAACTTTCTACTTATTCAAAAATGCTTCTTGCTTGTGAACTATGTACTGATTTTGTTGAAACGCCAGTTATTGAACTAAAAAATGAGTGTTCTGAGTTACTTATTCTTCATGCGGGTTCTACTCCCCCACCAATGACTGGACTCAACGATTATTATGAGGGCTCTAAGCAAGGGGCTGATGGTACCACGCTCACTTATTCAGGCGAAAGTGCGTATATTTATGTTCATCAACTGGGTGCTTCTCAATTTTACTTCATTCAAAAATCAAATCCGCAGCAATCTTCTCCCAATGTCTATGAAATAAAATATAGGATTGAAAATAAATCAAAATGAGAGTCGCTAAACTGGGGATATCAGCCAGCCGGATTGCACTCTAACGCTGGATACGATGCAGCGACCG